>JAYWAB010000115.1:0-3852 GCA_043782835.1 Aestuariivirga sp. | reverse complement strand
GGTGGTCAGACGCTGCTGTTGGCGACCTAGATGATCTTACTCAATTTATTCGTCTGCGTGATCCGAAGGCTGCGGTGAAAGTTCGAATGAGAATTGTCGCGGCGACGCAGTATTTGACTGAATTTCCAGAGATTGGACGCGGCACATTGCGCTCAAAGTACAGACTTTACGTCGTAAAAGGACTGCCATATCTTATTGGTTATCGGGTCGAATCAGATTTCATCGAGGTTGCGGCTGTCATTGACGGTCGCATGAATCGAAGTTCTGATCTGTGGTAAAAGTCCCCCGTCTCAAACTTTCCGGCTGGATTGCCCTCGACAAGCCCTATGGCATGTCCTCCACCCAGGCCTTGGGCAAACTGCGTTGGCTGTTCAACGCCGAAAAAGCGGGACACGGCGGAACCTTGGACCCCTTGGCCACGGGCTTGCTGCCAATTGCGCTGGGTGAGGCCACAAAAACCGTTTCCTATGCCATGGACGGCCGAAAAATCTATCATTTCCGCGCCCAGTGGGGCAGCCAAACCAATACCGATGATCTTGAAGGCCAAACCACCGCCCAATCAGTGTCGCGTCCATCCCAAATCAGTATCGAATCTATACTACAGCAATTCACGGGCGAAATCATGCAGGCCCCGCCGGCTTTTTCTGCAATCAAGATTGCAGGCGAGCGGGCCTATGATCTGGCTCGCGCCGGGGCAGCGCCGGAAATGGTCGCCCGCCCGGTCACCGTCGAAACCCTGCGCCTGATCGATGCATCAAACGCGGATTATGCCGATTTCGAAGTTGTCTGCGGCAAAGGCACCTATATCCGCTCTCTGGCCCGTGACATGGGCCGGGTGCTGGGCTGCTTTGGCCATGTCAGCAAGCTGCGCCGAACGCAAGTCGGCCCTTTCACGCAAAACCAGATGATTTCGCTGGAGTTGCTGGAGGAAATAAGCCATAGGGACGGCACAGAGGCCTTGCAAAAGGCCTTGTTTCCTATTGAGACCGTGCTGGACGGCATCCCTGCACTGGCCGTTATGGGAAGTGATGCCGCTAAACTGAGGCAGGGCCAACAGGTTCTGCTGCGCGGAGCAAATGCTCCCATAAGTGTGGCGGCGGTTTTGGTGCGCAGTGGTACAGAACTCGTCGGCATCGGCGAAGTCTCCCAAGGCATTCTCAAAACAAAGCGATTGTTCAACCTTTAGTGATGTCCGGAGAAGATCGATGACAATGACTGCTGAGCGCAAAAACGCTCTTGTAAAAGAATATGCCATTAAGGCCGGTGATACGGGGTCGCCCGAAGTTCAGGTGGCGATCCTGACGGAACGCATCAACTATCTGACTGACCATTTCAAGACTCACAAAAAGGATAACCATTCCCGCCGCGGTCTGCTGCGCATGGTGGCAAACCGCCGCAGCTTGCTGGATTATGTCAAGGGCAAGGATGAGGCGCGTTACGCGACGCTCATCAAGCGCCTGGAAATCCGCCGCTAATACCATTCACCGAAGGCCCCTCATCCGGCCTTCAGCCACCTTCTCCCCAGAGGGGAGAAGGGTGAAGGAAAACACAATCCCCTCGCCGAAGTTTTGGCGAGGGTTTGGGAATCGTCCCTCGCCCGCTTGCGGGAGAGGGTGCCCGAAGGGCGGGTGAGGGTCCTTCAGTGCAAAACATACGAGCGGGTGGATCACCGAAAAGCCACCCGCGTCCCCGGAATTGGTTTTGGCAATAGGGCCAGAGTCACTTGTCCAAAGGGGATGCCGTCCAAGAGCAGGTGATCAAAGTGGCGGCGAAGGACTCAAAGGAAAAGCATATATGTTCAATATTGATGTTGAAGAAATCCAATGGGGCGGTCGCACCCTTCGTTTAGAAACCGGGCGCATTGCCCGCCAAGCCGATGCGGCGATCTTAGTTACTTACGGTGAAACCACCGTTCTGGCCACAGCTGTTGCCGCCCGGGCCGAAAAGCCCGGCATCGACTTTTTCCCGCTCACGGTAAACTATCAAGAAAAGACCTATGCTGCGGGCAAAATCCCCGGTGGCTATTTCAAGCGTGAAGGCCGCCCATCAGAAAAAGAAACCTTGGTTTCGCGCCTGATCGATCGCCCCATTCGCCCATTGTTCCCAGAAGGCTTCCGCGTTGAAACCCAAGTGGTGGCAACGGTTCTGTCTTACGACATGGAAAATGACAGCGACATCGTAGCCCTCGTTGCGTCATCAGCCGCTCTCACGCTTTCGGGCATTCCCTTCATGGGCCCAGTGGGTGCCGCGCGTGTCGGTGTGATCAATGGCGAATATGTGTTGAACCCCACCGTCGAAGAGATGAAGACCTCTGAACTTGATCTCGTGGTGGCCGGAACACACGATGCGGTTCTGATGGTTGAATCCGAAGCCAAGGAACTCTCCGAAGAAAAGATGTTGGGCGCGGTGATGTTTGGTCATGCGCATTTCCAACCGGTGATCGAAGCCATCATCCGCTTGGCCGAACGTTCATCGCGTAGTGCGCGTGAATTCGCGCCACCCGATGAAGAAAAGCTCTACAAGGCGGTAAAGAAGTCTGCCGAAAAAGGTGTTCGCGCCGCTTATGCGATTGCCAAGAAGGAAGATCGCCAAGACGCTGTGGCCAAGGTGAAAGACACGGTTCTGAAAGCCATGGTTGATGCTGAAGATGCCAAGGCCCCAACCTCGCAAAAGGTTGCTGAAGCTTTCAAGCATCTTGAAAAAGATGTGGTGCGTAATGCTATCTTGGATACGGGCCTTCGCATTGATGGTCGTGACACCAAAACCGTCCGCGCCATTGTGGCTGAAGCCTCTGTGCTTCCACGCACCCATGGTTCAGCTTTGTTCACCCGTGGTGAAACCCAAGCCTTGGTTGTCACCACGTTGGGCACCGGCGAAGATGAGCAATATGTCGACTCGCTCGATGGAATGTTCAAAGCCAAGTTCATGCTGCATTACAACTTTCCTCCCTACTCAGTGGGTGAAGTGGGCCGCATGGGTGCCACCGGCCGCCGCGAAATCGGCCACGGCAAATTGGCTTGGCGCGCCATTCACCCGATGTTGCCATCGGCGGATGAGTTCCCCTACACCATGCGTGTTGTCTCGGAAATCACCGAGTCTAACGGCTCATCCTCTATGGCCTCAGTCTGCGGCGCTTCGTTGGCGTTGATGGATGCAGGCGTGCCCTTAAAGGCTCCAGTGGCGGGTATCGCCATGGGCCTCATCAAGGAAGGCGAACGCTTTGCGGTTTTGTCTGACATCCTCGGTGATGAAGATCATCTGGGCGATATGGATTTCAAAGTGGCCGGCACCACCAATGGCATCACTGCTTTGCAAATGGACATCAAGATCACCGGCATCACCGAAGAGATCATGAAGGTTGCTTTGTGGCAGGCCAAGGATGGCCGTATGCACATTTTGGAAAAAATGTCGGCTGCCCTTGAAAAAGCCCGTCCGGGCCTTGGTGAACATGCACCACGCATTGAAACCATCAAGATCCCAACCGATAAAATCCGTGAAGTGATCGGCACCGGTGGCAAGGTCATCCGCGAAATCGTGGAAAAGACCGGCGCCAAGGTTGATATCCAGGACGACGGCACCATCAAGGTGGCTTCGTCGTCAGGTGCGGCCATTGCAGCTGCGCTGAAGTGGATTAAGGGTATCGTGTCGGAACCAGAAATGGGCGAAATCTACGAAGGCAAGATCGTCAAGGTCATGGATTTCGGTGCATTCGTCAACTTCTTCGGCGCCAAAGACGGCCTCGTCCACATCTCCGAACTCTCCTCCAACCGCGTGAACAAAACCTCTGACGTGGTGAAAGAGGGTGACGTGGTGAAAGTCAAGCTCATGGGCTTCGACAACCGCGGCAAGATC
>JAYWAB010000114.1:0-2539 GCA_043782835.1 Aestuariivirga sp. | reverse complement strand
TGGGCCGCTCCGGCCGCAAGGAATCCGGCGGACAGGCTTACGGCATAGACGCCGCAAATGACTTTGACCCAATCGTGGAAGATATCTACGATTGGTGTGAAGCCCAGGAACTGGATGTTGACACGCTCAGCCATGAGGCCGGCCCCGCCCAGCTCGAGATCAACTTCAACCATGGCGATCCGCTGGAACTGGCAGACCAGGTGTTTCTGTTCAAGCGCACAGTGCGCCAAGCGGCCCTGAAACACGACATATATGCCACCTTCATGGCCAAGCCCCATGCCAACGAGCCGGGCTCATCCATGCATATCCATCAGTCGGTACTTGATGCCAAAACTGGCAAGACCATCTTTGCCGGGCGCGATGGCAAGCCTTCAAAGTTGTTCCTCAATCACATTGGCGGTTTGCAACGGTATTTGGCGGCGGCATTGCCGATGCTGGCGCCCAATGTGAATTCCTACCGCCGCCTGGTGCCGGATTCCGATGCCCCCACCAATGTGCATTGGGCCATCGATAACCGCACGGTTTCATTGCGCGTGCCGTCATCAGACCCATCCAATCTGCGTGTGGAAAACCGCGTGCCGGGTGCTGATTCCAATCCCTATCTCGCCTTCGCAGCCTCACTTGCCGCGGGCTATTTGGGTATGATTGAAAAGGTGAAGCCGTCCGAACCTGTGACAGGTTCGGCTTATCGCTATGCCCACACTCTGCCCATCAGCCTTGATGAGGCGCTGGACAAGCTGTCCTACACCAAGGTGCTGCGTCAAACGCTGGGCGAGCAATTCTGTGAAGCCTATATTGATGTGAAGTTCTCTGAGATGCAGAACTTCCGCCGCACGATCTCGTCATGGGAGAGAGAATATCTTCTGTTGAACGTGTGATAGTCTCACTTCAGCGAGTCGGCATTGAGGGGGTGCTGATGAAGGCATTGATCAGGTATCTGGCAATTGTTGTGGCGCTGCTTTGGGTGGCGCCTCTTCACGCTCAACAAGCGGTCGTGCAGCAGCAGGTGATGGCGCTGCTGGCTGCACCTCAGCGCATGGAATTGCCCATCGAGCGCATTCGCCCCGCGCTTACTGCCTATTATGTGAACGGACGCGCGGCACCTTATTGGGTCGGCACGGGGCATATGGACCAGTTTCTCGCGCAGTTGAATGGTGCGGTCTATGACGGGCTGAACACGGCCGACTATCCGATCGATACGCTGAGCCAATTGCGTGACGCAGCCAATTCCGGCGATGTCGCCGCAAGCGCTCAGGCAGAGCTCTATTATTCCGCTTTCTTCGTGGCCTATGCCAGCGACCTTCGCACCGGCCGCGTGACACCGCAAAAGGTGGATCCGAACCAGTTCCACAATCCAAAAACGCTCGATCCAGCACGTGCGCTCGCTGACATGGGCAAGTCCCGCGATCCGTCGCGCGCACTTTCGGCCTATGAACCGCGCAATCCGCACTATGTGGCGCTCAAGCAGATGCTGAAAGTTTATACCAATGCCATTCAGCAAGGGTTGAACTGGCCGGTGATTGGCCCCGGCCCGGCAGTGGGCCCAGGTGGATCAGATGCGCGGCTGCCTGCTTTGCGTAACCTTTTGGCACTCACCGGTGACTATGATGGCTCAGCCAGTTCATCGACACGCTATGACCCGCAATTGGCCAAGGCTGTTGTGTTGTTTCAACAGCGCCATGGGTTAGAATCCAAAGGTCTGCTCGGCAAGCAAACCGTTTTTGCGCTGAACATCCCGCCCGCCGAACGCCAGCGGCAGATCATCGTCAACATGGAACGTTGGCGCTGGCTGCCCGATGATCTGGGCGCCGAACACTTTCTTGTTAACATCGCGGGCTTTGAGCTTGAGCATGTCATGCAAGGCACGGTCGTGGACCGCATGAATGTTGTGGTGGGCGCGGTTGCCACGCAAACCCCAGAATTTTCGGCGGCGATGCAATATATTGAGCTCAATCCTTATTGGAATGTGCCCACCACCATTGCCATCAATGAGATGCTGCCCAAGTTAAAAGCCAATCCGCTTGCCTATGCGGAAGATTTTGAACTCTTCGCGCGGGGGCGGCCTGAAAGTTGGGGAGCGGTGAATTGGGCCACTGTGTCGGCTACTGGTTTTCCCTTCACCATCCGCCAGAAGCCGGGGCCGAAAAACGCGCTGGGGCAGGTGAAGTTCATGCTGCCCAACCGCTTTGACATTTATCTGCATGACACGCCTGCCAAGGACAAGTTCTTCAACACCACGCGCGCCTTCAGCCACGGCTGCATCCGTCTATCGAAGCCGGTTGATCTGGCTTATTCCATGTTGGCGCGAGCAGGCCTGGACAAACCTGCCATTGATGCCATCTGGGCCGCAGGCCAGAACCAGCGCGTGGACTTGCCTAAGGCTGTGCCGGTTCACATCGTCTATGCCACGGCCTTCTCAAGCGATCTTGGCATTGAGTTCCGCACCGATGTCTATGGCCGGGACCGCAAACTTTATGACGCTCTCTTTGGCCGCAGGCCAGCGACGTAAGAGCTAACCCAGCGGCGCGCAGGCGTTCTT
>JAYWAB010000113.1:0-16768 GCA_043782835.1 Aestuariivirga sp. | reverse complement strand
GCCCGCAGCGTCATCCTTGGGCGTACCGAGCTCTTCAATCTTGATGTTCAACTCCTTGCCAGCTTGTTCGGCACCCTTGAATACTGTCTGCCAATATTCTGAAGTGGTGGCCTTTACTATAACAGCAACGGTATCTTGTGCTTGAACAGCGGGTGCTGAAAATAGCGCCAGTGTTGCGACCGAAGCCGCCAGTGTAAATTTCTTCAACATTTTGTTTATCCCTTTGTCAGCCGTCAAGCGGCTATTTCTTGATCGTTGTAACCAGTCATATATTTAATCAGCTTCTCCTGTGTTGTTTCTCCCGCTGTTGTTGTGTGAACGATTGATCCTCGAAACATCACTGCAATCCTGTCGGCAACTTCGAGTATCTCGACCAGATTGTGGCCAATATAGATTACGCCAGCACCGGAGGCCGCGAGCTCACGGGCGTATCTGATGACATTCTCCCGCTCCATCACGGCAAGGGCCGCAGTGGGCTCATCCAAGATGACGACCTTGGCTTTCCAATAGATCGCTCGGGCGATGGCTACCGCTTGGCGTTGCCCTCCCGAAAGGCGCGCGACTGATTTCGCCTTACCGGGTATGTGACTGTTGAGCCTGCCGAGGAGCGAGGCGGTTTCCTCGCGAATACGGCGGTTGTCGACATAGGGTAGGATGCCAAGCAGCCGCTTCATGGGTTCTCGGCCAAGAAAGATATTTGCCCCGACGGACAGGTCGTCGGCGAGTGCCAAATCCTGATAGACAGTCTCAATGCCCCGTTCACGCGCCTGTCGGGGGGTGAACAAGTCGATCCGTTCGCCATCGAGGGTAATCTCGCCGGAATCAGCGCGATAAACCCCCGAGATATGTTTGATCAGAGTTGACTTGCCGGCCCCATTGTCGCCCACCAGCGCCAGCACTTCGCCGCGCCGAAGCTCCAAGTCAACACCGCGCAATGCTTCCACAGGGCCGAAGCTCTTGCGAATGCCGACGATCTTGAGAATGGGATCGATAGGGGACATGTTTTTTTGAGGCTCAAAAGCTGTTAGTATCTTTTCCATAAAAGACGGATATAAGGTGAAAGTGTCAACTTGTTTTTTAAGGTCAAAAAAATTAGATAGAAGACCGGAGACGAAAAATTGGAAATTGAGGTGAAATCATGCGCGGCGAAACGGTGTTCAAGCAGACTTTCAATCGCACAATTGAATTTCTGGGAGATTTTGAGATCAAGGGTGTGGTTCCATCGGAAACCATCCTGACTCGGAACCTCAATGCGAGCCGAACGACGGTGCGAAAGGTTCTGGCAGAACTTCAAAAACGCAAGATCCTCGGTGGGTCATCGGGCAAATGGGTCGTTGCAAGACGGCCTCGATCAAAAGATTTGTTTCCCGACGGCGAAACGGTCACGACTTCTGCACAGGTCGAGAAGAAATTCATGGAATGGATGTTGCGCGGCGACCGCAAGGCAGGAGACGTCGTCAATGGGCTTGAGTTGGCGCGACAATTTGGGGTCTCAACAAATGCCATACGTGAATATCTGAACCGGTTTGGCCGCTTTGGATTGATCGAGCGTCGCCCCAACTCGAGTTGGATCATTCGGGGATTTACCAAAGAATTTGCGCTGGAGCTTTTCGAGGTCCGGGAATTGTTTGACACGCGCTCGGCAATTGCCTTTGCCACCCAATCGGAAAGCTCTCCTGCCTGGAAAACACTGCGAAAACTTGAAATCGAGCACCGTGCCTTGTTGCGAAAAATTTCAAGCCACTATCAGGATTTTTCTGATTTGGATGAAAGATTTCACCGCCTTGTCAACAACGCTTCGAACAACCGGTTCATGGCAGATTTTTACGAAATCATCTCGCTGATTTTCCACTACCACTACCAGTGGAACAAGGTTGACGAGAAACAGCGGAACCGCGCGGCCATACTGGAACATCTGGATTACATTGAAGCCCTTTTTAGCCGCGATCCGAAGCGCATTGAATTGACCAGCAAGACCCACCTCAACTCAGCTCGCAAGACCCTTCTGGCGTCAATCAGCACATCAGCACCGAGCGCGAAGGAGCGAAAGGAATGACCACCAAGAAGCTATTGAGCATTGGCGAGTGCATGGCGGAACTGCAATTGAGCAAAGACGGACTCTATAGTCTTGCCTTTGGCGGTGATACGCTCAACATGGCATGGTATGTGAGGGCCCTGACCCATCCGCGCGACATGAGTGTGGAATTCTTGACTGCAGTTGGCAGCGATCCGCTTTCCAAAGAAATGAAGGCCTTTCTGGCACGGCACAAGATTGGCACGGAGCTGGTCCGTGAAGTTTCTGATAGGAACATTGGTTTATATCTCATCACTCTCGTCGAGGCCGAGCGCAACTTTACTTACTGGCGGAGTGCATCAGCGGCGCGGTTGTTGGCGCAAGACGGCAAACATCTCACGGCGGCGTTATCCAAAGCTGATGTCATCTATTTCTCAGGCATCACACTTGCCATTCTTGAGCCCGAACATCGGGAAGACTTTCTGGCCGCATTGCGAAGGGCAAGGGCGCTTGGCGCGATGATTGTTTTTGATTCAAATATCCGGCGCAGGCTTTGGCCAAGTGATCAGGTCATGAAGCAAGCGATGATTGCGGGTTACCAAGTCGCCAGTTTGGCAATGCCGACCTTTGAAGATGATGAGGTCTTGTTTGGGGATTCGAATCCAGTTGATTGCGCAAAACGTATCGCTGACTGCGGCGTCGGCGAAGTGGTCGTCAAAGATGGCGGCCGACCTTGTCACATTTTGGCCGAGGAAAAACTTTCTACAGTTGCGCCCGATCCGGTGACGGGAATTCTGGACACGACGGGAGCTGGTGACAGTTTTAATTCAGGTTATGTAGCGGCGCGAATGGCAAACCAATCACCCCTAGATGCGGCGAAGTTGGCGCACAGGGTGGCTGGCCGGGTCATTTGCGGGCGGGGTGCTCTGCTTGACATGGAACTGTTCTCGGATCTTCGGGTGGAATAGCCCATCCGCGTGCACTTCCTACCTCTGCGCTGTGTCCAAGGCGCCGCTAAGGGGTACACGCTGCGCTGGTCTGCTCACGAGTGATAAGCGAGTGCGCGCTGAGCCAAAATTGGCATCGGACTGCGTTAGCGATTTGGAATTGAACGGCTTCGGAATGGTCACCCTTCATTCTGGTTTTGCTCCAACAAAAATCAGGACGAGATCTCAGTTGGACAAGGGTGGCTAAGCGCACGCCTTCGTAGCTGACTCCGCACTTCATCGGAACGTAGGTGAGTTCCAATTCAAGACAGCTTGAGCAAACGCACGGCGTTTTCCTTCATGATCAACGGTCGAACTTCCGGTCTGATTTCTATTTTTTCGAAATCAGCAATCCAGCGATCAGGAAGAATGACTGGCCAATCTGATCCAAACAGCATTTTGTGTTTCAGAATTGTGTTGGCGTATTGCACCAAAATGGTCGGGAAATAGCGAGGCGACCAGCCCGAAAGGTCGATGTACACATTGGGTTTATGGGTTGCGATTGAAAGTGCTTCCTCTTGCCAAGGGAAAGATGGATGCGCCAGAACGATGGGCATGTCGGGAAAATCAACAGCAACATCGTCGATAAACATGGGATTGGAATATTTCAGTCTCATGCCATTACCGCCGCGCATGCCCGATCCCACGCCAGTTTGGCCAGTGTGAAACAGTGCGATGGCACCAGCTTCGGCAATCGCCTCGTAGAGAACGTAAGCACTTCGGTCATTGGGGTAGAAGCCTTGCATCGTCGGGTGAAACTTGAATCCGCGAATGCCGAAATCCTTGATCAACCGACGCGCTTCACGGGCACCCAACTTGCCCTTTGCTGGATCAATACTGGCGAAGGGGATCAGAACGTCGCTGTTAGCGGCCGCAGCTTCTGCAACCTCTTCATTCTTGTAACGCCGGAAGCCAGTCTCACGCTCTGCGTCAACAGGGAAGATCACACAAGCCATGTTGCGTTCCCTGTAATAGGCGGCTGTATCGTGGGGCGTCGGGCGATGATTATGCTTGGGTTTGAAATAAGCTTTCATCGCTTCTTGAAAATCATCATAGCCATCGTCTGGGTGGGTGCCGCAGGGTTCTTCCGCATGGGTGTGAAAGTCGATGGCAATGAGTTTGCTGATATCCATGCTAGGAATTCCTTGTGCTTGCTTGCGTGGCACTTTGGATAAAGGGCATTACAGCAGTGATCAAGGCATCGGCAAAGGCCGGGTCATTGATGTGATTGTTGACAATTTTCAAATCGACATTTTTAGGAAGTGCGTCTTGCAATTGCTTCGCAAAAATAGGCGGCAATTCGGGGTGATAGAGTCTTCCTTCCTTGCTGTCGTGACTAGAAAAGCCACCGAGCGGCACAAAAAAGCTGACTGAACCCTTCGCCTTGGCGAGGATTCCCGCCATATGATTTGCGAACAATTGCAAGTCTTCACTCGTCGTGCGAACTGCGGTTAAAGCAGCGTTATGAATGTGGAAATCACGCCCGCCAAAAGGCGCTGCACCATGTGCCAAAACACTTGGCATGATGAAGAAGTCCACGTTGCCTGATGCGTAAATTGTTGGGATGCCGCGTGAGATTGAAGTGGTGCCGCGATGTGGCCCGACTGCGCAGATGCCATTGTGGAGGAAATCATTGATCTCAACCAATGACAAATCGACAACTGCTGCGACATCGCGTTCAGCAGCAATCGCCTCCAGTGTACGGCCACCATTGCCCGTGCTATGGAACACCATAACCTCGCAGCCTTTGGCTTCCAGCGCCTCGCGGACGCGCCTCATACAGACCTCGGTCGTGCCAAGCGTAGAGATCAAAACCAGCGGCTTTTCGCTGACCTTGACTGGATCATACCCCTTCGCCATGCCTGCAACGGCATTTGCACCATTGCGGTAAATCTCACGAGAAATCGAGTTCAATCCCGAAATATCACAAACGGAGTTAAACATGATGATATCTTTGATACCGACAAATCCAGCTGTCATTCCCGATGCAAGCGTCGAGATCATAACTTTTGGAAGACCGTAAGGAAAAGTCTGCATCACTTGGGTTCCAAGTGTTGTGCCCATCGAACCACCAAGCGAAATGATTCCCGAAAGCGGTGTTTTCTTATCTGCTGCTTGCGCCAGCTTGATCGATCCTTCGATCATCTTTTCGAGAATTTTACCCTCGTGGCCGATAGCGCGAATTTCATCAAGCGTCATGTTCGCCGCAGCCGCAACCTCCTGCGCGCCGATCTCTGCACCGGGAATAATTTTCCGCACGGAAGGATCGAGATGGATCACCTCCACTCCGGCACTTTCAAGTGCTTTGCGCAAATATGCCGCTTCAACCTGTTTGGTGTCTTGCGTCACAATCATTAAAACTTTTTTCATTCCAGTCTCTCCCAAGATTTTTTATTTGCCTGCTACTTAATGAAGAACGCAGGATTATTCTTTTAGCCAGTCACTTTTCTTTCACGCGCGAATGCTGCAAACCAATCTAAAGCACCCGGATTTCTTGTTGCCCCCTTGCTGGCCACTTTCTCGATAGCTTCACCCATCAACAGACGCCGCACAGGAATTTCCATTTTCTTGCCAGTGAGTGTCACGGGAATTTCTGCAACGGCGCGTATTTCGTCTGGCACATGGCGCGGACTGCGCTCACTCTTGAGTCGTGATTTGATCTCAGCGATCAGAGCATCAGTCAATTCGACACCCGCAACCATCTGGATGAAAAGAGGCATATAGTAACCGCCCTTGCCGTCCTCGATACAGATAATCATGCTGTCGGCGATTTGCCGAAAGGTCTCGATAGTACGATAAATCTCAGCCGAGCCTATGCGCACACCAAACCGGTTGAGCGTTGCATCTGATCGCCCAAGCACGAAGCAGCCTCCGTGATCGTTGAACTTCACCCGATCACCATGCATCCAAATCCCAGGATAGGTGGAAAAATAACTTGCAGTGTAACGGTTGAAATCCGCATCATTCCAAAAATATATGGGCATCGAAGGCATTGGCTTTTGAATGACGAGTTCGCCCACGTCATCAATGATGATATGGCCCTCTTCATCATATGCCTGTGCATCAGTGCCAAGTCCACGTGCTTGAATTTCGCCCGCGCGCGTTGGAAGAAGGACTGAGCCTGCCAGCAGGCCTGAGCAGAATTCCGTGCCGCCTGATTGTGAGCTGACCCAAATATCCTTCTTGACGGCATCATAGACCCACGCGAAGGCCTCTGGCATGGCAGGTGAGCCAACCAGCATGACGGTCTGAAGTTTTTCCAATGCGAATTCCTCGCACGGCACAATGCCTTGGTTGCGTACGATTTGCATGAACGTCGGATTGATACCGATCACCGCAGCTTCAGAAAGGTCTGCGATCTTAAACAGTAAGCGGCCATCGGGATAACTTGGATGTCCGTCATAGAGAACCGCCACACCATTCATCAGAGGCCCCCACATCAAGGTGTTCCAAACCATCCAGCCTGTCGTGGAGTAAAAGAATAGTGCATCGTCCTCGGCGAGTTCAAAATGAAAGGCGGCTGATTTGTAATGCTCCAGTAAAATGCCGTGATGGTTTTGCACGATCGGTTTTGGCAAGCCAGTGGTACCCGACGAAAAGAGAACCCATAGTGGATGGTCGGAGCCCACGCGCTCGAAATGAAAATTATTCGCAGCAACCTCTGGCCCGTCAAGCATGTCCTCCCAACGCAGTGTGACGCCGCCGAAGTTTGGTGATTTTTTCACTTCAGGTTGGCAGTTCAAGATCACGAGATGAGTGGCCTGTGGCAGTGCGCTAACAATTTTCTCCAAGTTCTCAATGCGGTCAAAGTCCTTGCCGGCGTAGCGATAACCATTGATTGCAAAAATCAATTTGGGTTCGATCTGCCCAAACCTATCGATGACAGTTTGAGCCCCGAATTCGGGAGCCGCTGATGACCAAACGGCGCCAATGGATGTTGTCGCCAGCATGGCAATCAGAGTTTCAGGAATATTGGGCATATAGGCCACAACACGGTCGCCTTTGCCTAGCCCGAGGCTGCGCATTTTGGTTGCCAGTTTGCGAACAGCACCAGCAACTTCACTCCAACTCATTGTTGTGAATTCGCGCAGCTCTGATCCGTGGCGCAACATTACCCGGTTTGGATCACCTGAAAATTCATGGCGAAGTACATGCTCAGCGTAGTTGAGTTGTGTCCCCGTGAACCACCTTGTGCGTGGCATCGGAGCGTTTGTAACAACGGCTTCAACCTGGCCATCCGCCCTGATTTCAAAGTAATCCCATATCGCAGTCCAAAATCCTTCAAGGTCGGAAACTGACCATTGCCAGAGATCGTTATAACCCTCGAAATGGCGACCGCGCTGCGCGAGCCACTTGATAAATTTAGTGATATTCGAAGCAGCCTTGCGCTCTTTTGATGCTTCCCAAAGAAGCGTGCCTTCCTCAATCATCTTTCAACTCCTTCAGGGCGCTTCAGCCAGGTTTGCGCAACAAGATTTTCCAAATTGTCGAGAACCAGATGCGCCCGTTCCGCTTCATGCACGCGCTGAAAAGCGTCTCTGTCATTTAGTCCGGTTGTAACACCAATGGCGTAAGCACCGGCTTTTCGCGCCATACGAATTTCAAGCGAGGGATCATCTCCGATGACAACGGTTTCAACGGCACGGCTCCCGGTCAACTTCGCGACCAGATCCATGCCCAGTGTTGAAGGTTTTCCAAGAACCACAGGCACGACATCTGTTGTTTGGGCAATCATCGCACTGATTGCGCCCGAGACGCCTAGAATGCGTCCGTTCGCGCCAGCAAAATAGGGTGCATCGGACATTGTGAAGGGCTTCGCACCTTTCCACACAGCATCTACCAGTGCTTCGAGTTCCGGCAATCCGAAATTCCGTGTCCAGCCGACCAAAACCGCGTCAACGGTCTCCCCAGTTGTGACGGGCGGCAACACTTCCAATCCTGCCTCCAAAAGGGGAACGGTCGTGCCTTCAGCACCAAATGCCATGACGCGACGAAGCCCCATTTCCTTCAGATGCCCAGCGGCAACCACCGCCGGCGTCAGAATGTGGGCAGCCTCAAATGAAAAACCCGCATCGGCTAATTTTGGATAGTAATGTGCAGGTGGAAAGAAGGTACCATTCGTGTAGGCAACAACGCTTATACCGGCGTGCCGACATGCAGCTACTGCGTCGACAGCACCTGGCAAGGCTGTGTAAGTGCCAGTTTTCTTGTCCATCATCGCAAGTGTGCCATCGATGTCGAAAACGGCAGTTCTGATTTGGTGAGTATGCATTCAGCTGCCCCCGCCCAGTTCAAGATGGAAGCCGGGTTTGGAGATGCGCACGTAGTTCAAATCTTTCTGAGCAGACAGTTTCCCAATGAGTTCTTTGATCAGACTACCTTTTGGATCGTAAGTTCGCGGCGCTGGGCCTGCGGCGGACATGGCGTCAACCTGGTCAGCTGGCATAACCGCCCTCAATAGAAATTCTTCATCAGAGTAGTTTTTGCCAATCTTGGCGCGCAACTCATCCAGCGAGGCCATCAACGGCTCCGCCTTGAGTTCCTTGGCTCGTATTGAAGACTTCACACGATCCTCAAGCTGTGAATCAAGCGGCATCGTCGGCGCACCAAACCGGCCAAGCACATAGCGCAACACCTCGTCGGGCAATGTTTTGTAACGTTCGCCGTCAACCACGTTGAGGAGTGCCTGTGTCGCAACGACCTGGCTGAACGGTGTGACCATGATGGGATAGCCAAGATCGGCGCGCACGCGTTCTGCCTCGTCTAGAACCTTAGGTAGCAAGTGCAGCCGTCGTGTCTCCGTGAGTTGGCGCTTTAGCGTTCCCATCATCCCACCTGGCATCTGATGCCTGAAATAGCTTGCATCAAATTCTTGCGGCTGTCCGTGCACAAGACCTTCTGCAGAAGCAAGTGCCGTAAAATAGGCGTCCATTTCGCTCAGTGCTTCATCGTCCACGTCAACTTTTACGCCCAAGTTTCGCAGATTGCGCAATGTTGTGAATGCGGCTGGCTGTGATGTGCCATTGGCTGCCGCGGTTGCGGCAACATGTAGGGCTTGCACGCCGCGTTTTGCGGCCTCAAGATAAGAAAATTGCGCCAAGGCTATGGTGCTGTGCGAGTGAAATTCGAGTGGCAATGTGCCGACGGCCGTTTTCAAAACTGGAATAAGCGTAACTGCACGCTCGGGCGCTACCAGCCCGCCCGGGTCTTTGAGATAGAGCCGATCAAATCGACCAGAGGAAGCGAGTTTCTGTGCAGCCACGCTAAAATAAGTATCATCATGAAGCGGGCTGAGTGTGAAGGTGAGGGCTGCAACAATCGTTTCGCCACCAGCCCTCCGTGCCAAGGCGGCCATATCCAACATGGCGGGGACATCGTTCATCGGGTCCATTATAGAAAACCGCCTGATGCCATTCTTGACAAGCAATCGGAATGCAAATTCCATGAGCTCATGGCTGGCAATTTCCCACGAAATAAATCGCATCCCAGTTGTCAGGAAAGACAAGGGAGTGTTGGGCATGGCCTCGCGCATCAACCGGGTGCGCTCCCATGGATCCTGCTTCTTGAATCGTGCAGCCACCGCCATATGCGTGGACGTGGAAAAATCAATCGCATTAAAGCCAACCCGGTCCATGACCGGTGCAATCTGCAACATTTGTGCGGTATCTAAGCCTGTTGCGCCCCAAAGACTTTGATTGCCATCACGAACGGTCGTATCGATCAACTGGATGCTCATGCGCGACCCTCGGCTTTGGTGATGCGTGGCAATAACCCTGCGAGAAAACTTGTATCCACCCCCCCTTTGCGGAATTGTGGATCGGCCATAATCGCCTGGTGGAGCAATTCGTTGGTCTTGACACCTTCGAGCGCACAGACCGTCAAGCTCTTTGTCATGGTTTCGATAGCGATCTCTCTGGTCTCGCCCCAGGTGATCAATTTCGCAATCATGGAATCGTAATGCGGTGAGATCATCGATCCTGGCTGCAAATAGGTATCAACGCGCAATCCGTTCAGAAATGGAAACCATGCGAGACTAACCCTGCCGGGGGCTGGCCTGAAGTCGTCATAAATATCTTCAGCGTTCAACCGGCATTCGATGGCATGACCCTTCAATTGAATGTCGGATTGGGTGATGCCGAGTGGCTTGCCTTCAGCGATTGAAATCTGAAGGGCCACTAAATCAAGGCCAGAAATTGCTTCTGTCACTGGATGCTCAACCTGAATGCGGGCATTCATTTCAAGGAAATAGAATTCTTCACGCTCGACATCGACAAGGAACTCCACCGTACCAAGCGACAGGTAGCCGATATGCTTTGCGAATTTTACGCCAGCCTCATGTAGGCCCAAACGCAGCTTTTCAGAAAGGCAAGGAGCGGGGGCCTCTTCGACAACCTTTTGGTAGCGACGTTGCACAGAGCAATCCCGCTCGCCCGCATGAAGAATTGTAGCCCCATCTGATATGATCTGTACTTCAACATGCCGCCCGACGCTAACGTAACGCTCCATGTAGACGCGGCCATCGCCAAACGCAGCCGTAGCTTCTGAAACGGCGAGGTTGAATTGCTCCTGTAATTCCTCAATGCGGCGGACTTGTTTCATGCCACGGCCACCACCGCCAGAGACGGCTTTGATCAGCAGCGGGAACCCCATCTTTTTGGCAAGTTGTTCAGCTTCTTCTAAATTTTCAACCGAGCCACCAGGCACTAGTGGCACACCTGCCGCTTCCGCATGGCGACGTGCTGTCAACTTGTCACCCACCGCCGCTAAATTGTCAGGGCTTGGGCCAATAAAGACAAGATCATTTTCACGACATGCAACTGCGAGGGCTTGGTTTTCTGAGAGAAACCCATAGCCGGGGTGAACGGCGTCACATCCTGTTGCCGTGGCCGCTTCGATGACAGTACCAACCTTGAGGTAACTTTCAGACGAGCGCGCGGGCCCAATTCGCACCGATCTTGTCGCAAGTTTTGCACCAAGGCTATCTTGATCAGCCTGCGAAACACCAAGGACTGTCTCAATACCAAGTTCGCGACACGTTCGAATGATGCGAACTGCAATCTCCCCACGATTGGCAATATAAATGCGCTTGATTGTAGCCATCTCAAGCGACCTTCACGCGAATAAGCGGATCGCCATATTCGACTAGCTCTCCGGTGGGTGCAACAATCTCTGTGATGACACCGCTGATCCCCGCCGATACGCGGTTCATCAGCTTCATGACTTCGATGATACCAATGACGGTCTCAGGCGTTACAACGTCACCGATTTTTACAAAGGGTGGATCGCCTGGTTTGGGCGCATGATAGAAAATGCCGAGCATAGGTGCCGGAATTGCAGTGCCAGTGCCGGATTGAGGTGCGGCGGCTGGTGAAGCAGCTGGTGCAGCAGGCTGGGCCGTTTCTGTCGCCACTGGCTTCGAAGTGTTTCTTGATTCTTGTGGAAAGACCACAGAGCCAGTGGCACCAGCGCGGCGCAGCTCAATTTTCAGGTCACCCGTTTCAATGCGCAATTCCGTGAATTTGGACTTTTCAAGGATCTCCATAATCTCTTTGATGTCAGATCTCGTGAGTTCACTCATGGCGCGAAACTTTCATATGATTTGACGAGTTTAAGTGAGATTTCTTCGACCGCCTTTAGGGTAGGCTCAACTAACTGCTTGATTGCTTTTTCACGGCTTAATGCGCGCCGTGCCCAGGTCACATTGATTGCACCAGGCACGTGCGAGCCAAGGCGAATGACAAAACCGATCGACTCGCGACCATCATCAGAAACTTTGCGCGCATCATCGAAATGGCCGCCAAAATCGGGCGCACGAAGGCCATAGCCCAATACCCGAGTTTCTTCGATATTTTTTCGTACTGCGACTTCATTGAGCGCCAGACGATCGCCCTTGTGTTCTGATCGTCGCAACGCGTTCAGTACGGACTGGCGCATCGGTTCTTCACAAAATGCGATGTAGGCGCGTCCGGTGGCGGAACGCAGCATATTGATTTTATATCCGACCGGCCCGAGCGGAATATGGTGAAAATAGGATCTAGGAGCATTGGTCTCCAATACTTCCATGTGCGTCAGTCGGGGAACCGCTAGAATGGAAGGCCAACTCACAGCCTCACTAAGTCTTTCTAAGACTGGAGACGCAACCTCGACGAGACGGGTCTCTGCATCCATTCGATTGGCCAATTCAGACAGAGAGTAAGATGGGACATAGGCTTCATCGATAATGCGCTGCCAGATTGCCCCTTGTTCTATGAGCGTTTTTATGATGCGCAGCAGCGATGCTTTTGGAATCTTGGTTGTCTGGTGAAGTTCGTGCAGCGTCACGGCCCCTGAAGTCTGAACGATCTGTAGAACCGTGAGACCTCGCGCGAGCGACCGGATAGTTTTGACCTGCAGCACTTTCATGTTCTATTTCAATATCCCCGTGGGCCTATTCACACATATTGGACCCCGTAATGATCTCCGCCAATGATCTCGGTTTGAATAACAAGCATGATGCCGCCAAACTAGGCACCATAACATATAATTTCACCTGGTGAAATGTTGGATAAGCGAGTTTGGAGGCAATTATCTCGTGTTGGCATGTTCGGGCAGAAAATCGGCACGACGCTTCACTTCCTCGCGCAAGATATTTGCGAAAATTTCGACCGCTGGTTCAAGTGATTGATTTGCGCGCATACAGAGGCCAACCGCGCCCAGCGTCGATTGCGTGTTTATGGGAAGTGCAACAAACTCACCTGAAGCAAGCTCTGCCGCGATGACGCCACGTGAAATGATCCAGATCGCACCATGTTCTCGGGTAAATGCACGACCAAATGAATCTGATACGGTTTCGATGACTTGGGTTGGTTGCGGGAGACCTTGTTCAATGAACAGGCGTTTTACAAAGGGCCCGATGATCGAAACGGAAGTCGGCACCAACATGGGAGAATTGGACATTTCACTGGCACTTACAGTGCTTCGTCCTGCGAGCGGATGGCTGGAATGAACGGCGAAAACGACAATGTCTCGATAAAGCGGTTCAAAAGCCAGGCCCGTCATGCTTTCGGGTGCAGGCAAGCGCCCCATGACGATGTCAAGTTCTCCAGATCGCAACTGGTCGAGAAGTGCACGGTTTTCACCTGTGGAAATGCGCAAAGGGTTACGCAAACATTCGGAAAGATAACGCGAGACCGCACCTGGCATGATTAATGCGGAAACGGTCGGTAAAGCGCCGATACGAATGGCGGGGCGATCACTCAGGCTCAGATCTTTGACGGCGGTTAAACCGTTGCGGGCGGCAGCAAGGCTCTCTCCGGCATGGCGCAGAAATGTTTCACCTTGGGGTGTTACACGAATGCCGCGGCCATCTTTTGCCACCAGCGCTGTGGCACATATGGCTTCAAGTTCACGCAGGGTGCGGGTCACCGCAGGTTGAGTGAGTCCCAAGCTTTCTGCCGCTCGCGTGACGCTTTTGTACCTCGCCACTTCAACAAAGGTCTCAAGTTGATGCAACTTTAGGTGCCGTGCATTATTCATATCAATTCAGCTATTAAATAGTGCAAATTAATCATTATTCACCGTCTATCTTATATGTAAAAGTGAAGGAATGCAATTGCTGAGAACCAGCGTCGGCGTTCTTCATATCTGGACAAGCAAGCTTGTTTCCACACGCAAAACTTTGGTTTTCATCAACTCACTCGGAACCGACTTCCGCATTTGGGACGATGTGGTGATGGCACTGGGTGACAGCTTCAACATTGTACTGCATGACAAAGCTGGTCACGGCCTTTCAACTGATCGGCCTCGCCCTGCAAAAATGTCGGACTTTGCCGATGATCTCGATGCAATTCTGGGGCATCTGTCACTATCCAAAGTCGTTGTCTGTGGCATTTCCGTTGGTGGTTTGATAGCGCAAAGCCTTTATCAAAAACGACCTGATGTGATCGAAGGTCTTATCCTAAGCAACACGGGTATGAAGATCGGCACAGCGGAATCATGGAGCGCTCGTATTTCAGCAATCGAAGCAGGAGGCATCGCGTCCATTGCTGAATCAATTCTGGAACGTTGGTTTGCGCCAGAATTTAGGGAGCGTAAGCAAAGTGAGTATGCACTTTACCGTAATATGTTGGTGCGTACATCTTCACAAGGCTACCTGGCATGTTGTCAAGCTATTAGAGACGCTGACTTCACAAGTGACGCCAAAAAAATTGCCGTTCCCGTGCTGTGCATTGGCGGTGAGCATGACGGTTCAACACCTCCTGTGTTAGTTGAAGCTATGGCGAGGCAAATTCCAGCGTCCAAAATCGAAATGATCAAAGGTGCGGCCCACTTGCCTTGTATCGAAACACCCGAAATATATTCAAGTCTGATTTCAACTTTTGTCGAAGCGATTTAAGCGAGCATCCTGATGAACCACTATGAAACAGGCATGAAAACCCGGCGCAAGGTTCTAGGCGAAGCCCATGTTGCACGTGCTGAAGCGAACAAGACAGATTTCGATGCACCCTTTCAAGACCTGATCACAGATGCGGCTTGGGGGCATGTTTGGTCGCGGCAAAACATTTCCCTGCGTGAACGTTCGATGATCACAATCGCCTTGTTGGCTGCACTTGGACAGGACGAGGAAGTGGCGATGCACGTAAGGAGTTGTAGGAACACGGGGGCAAGTGCGGACGACATTCGCGAAGCCCTTCTGCACGTGGCAATTTATGCGGGCGTTCCTGCTGCCAATCATGCGATAAAAATCGTGAAGGAAACTTTTGCCGAAATTGAAAGGGAAAAGGGCGTAGCATGAACAATAGAACTCCCGAGAGTGGCGGCTTCTTTGCGCGTGATTTAAGCTGGCACCCCAAATCATTTTCGCCGTCTTATAAGTCCAGCGTTTTGCGCTCGCCCAAACGTTCGTTGATTTCATTTCCAAACACCATCAGCGAGATTACCGGGCCTGTATTTGGACAGAATATTCTCGGTCAACTCGACAACGACCTCATTTACAATTTTGCGAAATCTGGCGAAAGTGCCATTGGCGAACGGATCATTGTGCATGGCCGCATCCTTGATGAGAGAGGCAAACCCGTTCCACATGTTTTGATTGAAGTTTGGCAAGCCAATGCTGGTGGCCGCTATCGTCACAAAAAAGAAGGTTATGTTGCCGCACTTGATCCAAATTTTGGTGGCTGTGGCCGCTGCATCTCTGATGAAAATGGCAATTACACATTTCGCACCGTCAAGCCGGGGCCTTATCCTTGGCCCAATGGGGTAAATGATTGGCGACCCGCCCATATCCATTTTTCAGTATTTGGGTCTGGCTTCGCACAACGCTTGATTACGCAAATGTATTTTGAAGGTGATCCCCTTATTGATCTTTGTCCAATCGTGGCGACAATTCCTGACAAGGAAGCAGTGCGTCGGCTGATTTCACACTACGACCACGAAAACACCATTCCAATGGATACCAGGGCTTGGCGCTTCGATATTGTCCTGCGCGGTCGCCGCTCCACTTTGTTTGAAAACAAAATGGAGGGCAATTGAGATGAAGCTGAAAGAATCCGCATCACAAACGGCGGGCCCCTATGTTCACATTGGCCTTACACCAAACTTTAGCGGAATCGCGGGCGTGTATCCACATGATCTCGGGCATGAGATAGTCAATTCCAAAACCAAAGGCGAGCGTATTACAATCACTGGCCGTGTTTTTGACGGTGGTGGTTTGGTGTTGAAGGATGCGTTGATCGAAATTTGGCAGGCGGACTCTCAAGGCAAATACAATTCAGATGATTTTCAAGGCTGGGGCAGATGCGCCACGGATATGGAGACTGGCGCATTTAAATTTCAAACAATCAAGCCCGGCGCAGTGCCCCACCCCAATGGGGGCAAACAGGCGCCGCATATTACATTTTGGATTGTGGCACGCGGCATAAATTTGGGGCTGAATACGCGGCTCTATTTTGCCGATGAAGACAATTCAAACGACCCCGTCTTGAAGCGGATCGAGCACAAGGAGCGCGTCAATACAATTCTGGCGACCCGTGAGGGCAACACCTACACTTTCGACATTCATCTGCAAGGTGAAGCCGAAACTGTGTTCTTCGATATTTGAGGAGCACAATGTCATACACCTTCCAGCAAAGTCTGTTTCTCTTACCGCTACTGGGTGATCAAGAAATCTTGGCTTTGTTCTCGGTCGAAGCCGATATGGCCGCGATGCTTGAGTTTGAATGTGCTTTGGCGCAAGCGCAAGCCAAGCATGGATTTATTCCAATTGAAGCTGCAGATGAGATCGTCACTAAAGTCAAATCATTTGTACCGGATTACGAACAGCTAGCGATCGGTGTTGCCCGTGATGGGTTGGTGGTTCCGTCGCTCGTATCGCAAATGAGAGCAAGCATAAGCGGCCATGTTCACTACGGTGCCACCAGCCAGGATGTGATTGATACGTCGCTGATGTTGCGTGCAAAAAAGGCCTTCTCCATTCTGTGGTCACGTGCGGAAGCTCTGATTTCCAATTTGCACGATCTCTCGGCAACTTATGGCGGAAACAGGCTAATGGCGCGCACGCGAATGCAGCAGGCCTTGCCATTCACGGCAGCTGACCGCATTGGTTCATGGCGCAGTGGAGTTGGTGACGCGCGGATTTCGCTCGGAACTTGTCAATTTCCACTTCAATTTGGCGGTCCCATTGGTGTTTTGGGGGAGTTTGGGGAAGCTGCGCCAGTTCTTAAAGCGGCAATAGCTGGTCAACTCGGACTCGCTACCAGACAAGAAAATTGGCATAGTGTGCGCAGCCCCA
>JAYWAB010000112.1:0-19964 GCA_043782835.1 Aestuariivirga sp. | reverse complement strand
CGCGAGACGACTTGGCCAATGTGCGCTTCGGTGACTGCCTCTTCCATCATATTGCTGCCCGACTGTGCTTCGGCTTCGGCTTGTTTCTTTTCCAGCGCTGGAATGGTGGCATAGGCCAGCTCGCCCGCCTTGGCGAAATCACCTTTGCGTTGCGCCAGTTCCAAATCACGGCGCGCCGCTTCGAGCAGTTCTTTCACTTTGGAGGAAGAGGCGAGTTTTTCTTTTTCGGCCTGCCAATTGCGCGTCATCACGGCGGATTTCTCTTCAGTCTCCGCTAATTCCTTTTGCAACTTGACCAAACGATCTTTTGATGCGGCATCAGATTCTTTTTTCAACGCCTCGCGCTCGATCTGCAATTGCATGATGCGGCGGTCTAATTCGTCGAGTTCTTCTGGTTTGGAGTCCACTTGCATGCGCAGTCGCGCGCCGGCTTCATCCATCAAGTCGATGGCTTTGTCGGGCAGGAAACGATCTGAGATGTAACGATTCGACAATTGCGCCGCAGCGACGATTGCCGCATCGGTAATGCGCACGCCGTGATGCAGTTCATATTTTTCTTTGATGCCGCGCAAGATCGAGATTGTGTCTTCCACCGATGGCTCGTCAACAAAGATGGGTTGAAAGCGGCGGGCCAAGGCTGCGTCTTTTTCCACATGCTTGCGATATTCATCGAGTGTGGTTGCGCCGACGCAATGGAGCTCACCGCGCGCTAAGGCGGGTTTCAACAAGTTCGACGCATCCATCGCGCCATCGGCTTTGCCGGCACCCACCAGCGTGTGCATTTCATCGATGAAGAGAATGATGCCGCCGTTGGCTGCGGTCACTTCAGACAAGACCGCCTTCAAACGCTCTTCAAATTCACCACGAAATTTGGCACCTGCGATCAGCGCGCCCATATCGAGGGCCAGCAGCTTCTTGTCTTTCAAAGATTCCGGCACATCGCCTTTGATGATGCGCAAGGCCAAGCCTTCGGCAATGGCGGTTTTGCCCACGCCGGGTTCACCGATCAGTACAGGATTGTTTTTCGTGCGGCGCGAAAGCACTTGAATGGTGCGGCGAATTTCATCGTCGCGACCGATTACGGGGTCAAGCTTGCCTTCTCTGGCTGCCTCGGTGAGATCGCGGGAATATTTTTTCAGTGCGTCATAGCTCTGCTCGGCAGAGGCTGAATCAGCTGTGCGGCCCTTGCGAATATCATTGATGGCGGTGTTCAAAGCTTGCGCTGTGGTGCCCGATGCTTTGAGGATTTTCTGTGCGTCAGATGGTTCAACCGCAATGGCCTGCAACAGGCGTTCGGCTGTCACATAGGAGTCGCCGGTTTTCTCGGCAAGCTTCTGCGCACTTTCAAAGACGCGGGCCATTTCCGGCGCGAGATAAACTTGTCCTGCCCCGCCACCTGAAACTTTTGGCATTTTGGCCAAGGCGGCTTCGGTTTGTAGCAGTGCTGCGCGTGCGTCTCCGCCTGCGGCTTTGATGAGGCCAGAGGCCAAGCCTTCCTCATCATCGAGCAGAACTTTTAAGACATGTTCGGGGGTGAAGCGCTGGTGGCCTTCGCGCAAGGCGAGGCTTTGGGCAGATTGAATGAAACCTTGCGAACGCTCGGTATATTTCTGGAAATCCATCACGAAACTCCTTCCGGCCTGAAAACCAACCCCCGAAGGCGATGGGCTTTCAGCCTGAACGATAGTTAGGCGCGATCACCAGAGATTCAAGTGGCCGACATGAAGCGCTATTCGCCTTGTGGCGTTTCGTCAGCGGCGACAGGGGCTACCTCTTCGCGGGGGCGGCGGCCGCGGGGGCGGCGCTGGGGTTCAACGTCTGCCACAACTGTTTCCGCGGCAGCCGGTGCGGGGCGCTGCAAGAAGCTTGGTGCTTCCCACTGGCCACCGGATTGTTCATTCGCTGCCGGGGCCTGCACCGGAGGCGCTGCATTCAGCAATTCAGGCGCAGCGGCTGCAGGTTGGCCATCTGAGGGTTCAGAATTTGGGCGATCACGGCGGTTTTGCCAGCGCGGACGGAAACGCTCTCGGTTGCCATCGCGATTATCACGGTTGTCACGGTTATCGCGATTGTTGCGGAAGGGGCGCTGTTGGCCGTCAGGCGGCTGGCCTTCGCCTTGGGTTTCTTGGGATTCAGTCCCTTCAGAATTCTGGCTGGCTTCAGCGGGCTGGTTTTCTTGGCCCTCTTCGTCGCCTTGGTCGTCTGGACCGTCTTCTTCGAATTCCTCTTCGCCGAGTTTCCGCGTCATCTGCAAAGGCTGACCCACCGGTTGGTTGGAAGCCCAGATGCGATAATAATGTTCGGCATGCTGATAGTAATTTTCAGCAGCGACATTATCGCCGGAAGACTGTGAGTCGCGGCCCAGCTGCATGTATTTTTCGGCAACGGTTTGGGCAGTGCCACGCAATTTTACATCGGGCCCATTTGAGTCAAAGACCTTGTTGGCCGAATTGCCGCCGCCGTTCCCGCTGTTGTTGCTTCCCGGCGTTCGATGACGGGTGCGGTTGTTTCGGTTGCGGTTGCGGTTGCCCTGTTGGGGCCTCATAAAATTATTGTTCACGGGAAGTAACCATCCTTGTGGGGTGCGGTGGCGTAAAGCCGCTCGCGCTGGCGCAAATTTTCAAAATCGCAGAATGAATGCTGCAAATAACACCTTGTTGAAACGATCCCGGCTCAAGCGCCATTGAAACAAGCGCTCCATCGGTGGCAGGCCGCGCTTTGCGCGCGAACAAATCCAAGCCATTGGGGATAGATTTCTATTAGCGCAGTCTTGCGACGATTCCAATGACTAATTTGTAAGATCAGCTGTTTACCTTAAAACTTATTGCACGCGGCGTTCCGGAGAGGTCTGAACGCTGCTCAGACAGAATGAAACCCTGAGTTTCAAAGATTACTTTGACATCACCCGCTTGGCCCCAGCCGATTTCAACCATCACTTGGCCATCGCGGGTGAGAAAGCGCTTGGCATCCTTAGCAATGGCGCGATAGGTTGCCAAGCCATCGGGCCCGCCGAACAGCGCAAGGGGCGGATCATAGTTTGCCACATCGGGCATCAATGTTGCACCTTCTTGAATATAAGGCGGGTTTGAAATGATAAGATCAAACTTTTCTTCAAGGCCTTCAAACCAAGCGCCTTGATGAAATTGGAGTTGGGGGCCCGCGCCAAGTGCCACTGCGTTTTCATGCGCGATGACCAGAGCCTCAGGCGACAGATCGGTTGCGGTCCCCGAGAAGTCCTGGCGCTCTGCACACAGTGTTACTGCGATGGCCCCAGAGCCTGTACCGAGATCGAGAAAGTGACACGGGCCAGCACCGCGTTCCAACGCAAGCTGGACCAGGGTTTCGGTATCGGCGCGAGGGTCTAACACCGCTTGAGTCACTTTGAAACTGCGGCCAAAGAATTCTCGTGTCCCTAAAATCCGCGATACCGGTTCGTGATTTAAGCGGCGGATGATGAACCTATCGAAGCGCGCCTTGGCATCTGCTGGCAAGGTAGCTTCATGATCTGCTATCAGTACTTCTGGCGCCAGGCCGCTGGCTGCCTGCAAGAGCAGACGCGCATCGAGAGCGGCGGATTGAATGCCACTTGCTGCAAGATGCGCTCGCGCTGCTTTCATCAGGGCCGCGATGCTTTCAGGTTTCATTGTCCATCTCAGCCAAAAGGCTGGCTTGATGCTCGGTGACCAAGGCCTGCACCACTTCTTCAAGTGCTGGACCTTCAACGATCTCCGGCAACTTATAGAGCGTTAAGTTAATGCGGTGGTCGGTCAAGCGGCCCTGCGGAAAGTTGTAAGTGCGGATGCGCTCTGATCTGTCGCCTGATCCCACCTGGCCTTTGCGGGTGGCGGAGCGTTCTGAGTCAATGCGCTCACGCTCGCGTTCATACAGGCGCGAGCGCAGCAGTTTCATTGCCGCGTTCTTATTTTTGAGTTGCGACTTTTCGGTTTGCTGTGCAACGGCAAGGCCGGTTGGAAGATGAGTGATGCGTACGGCTGAATCTGTGGTGTTGACAGACTGGCCGCCGGGACCGGAAGAACGATAGACATCGATGCGCAGATCTTTCTCTTCGATCTTGATATCCACTTCTTCAGCTTCTGGCAGCACAGCCACTGTGGCCGCTGAAGTATGGATACGGCCTTGAGTTTCTGTATTTGGAACGCGCTGCACACGGTGAACGCCGCTTTCAAACTTCATATGGGCATAAGCGCCGGACCCAAAAATATTTGCGATCACTTCCTTATAGCCGCCGTGCTCGCCATCGCTTGCTGAAATGACTTCGACCTTCCAGCCTTTCCATGCGGCATAGCGTTGATACATGCGGAAGAGATCACCAGCGAAAATCGCCGCTTCATCGCCGCCGGTTCCGGCGCGCACTTCGAGGATGACGTTACGTTCGTCTGCTGCGTCTTTTGGCAGAAGTAAAATCCGCATGTCTTGTTCAAGCTGTTCGATGCGATGATCGAGCTGTGGCTTTTCGGCTTCGGCCAATTGCGCCATCTCGCTGCCGCCACTTAGCATTTCGGCCAAGCCTTCAAGCTCACCATAGGCCGCCTTGAGAGTGGCAGCGCTTTTGGCCATGGGGGCCAGCTCGGCATATTCCTTGGAACTTTTGACAAAGGCTTCACCCGTGGCCCCGCTTGATAATGCGTGTTCCACGCCTGCGAAGCGTTCGATGATGCGGTTTAATTTTTGGGGATTGATCGGGGCCATGCAAATCTTTTTGAATTTGCATGGTGCTTAGGGCAAAGCGCTGACCGCCTCAATAGGCAGGCGTGATCTTGCGGATGCGGCCATCATAAGGCGTGATATAAAGGTTCAGTCTTTGGCCATTGCGCCAAACGCCGAAGATGTAATAGCGGCCCGCGCAACGTAGCGCGCGGACGTTGCGATAGCCCTGATCACTCAGTGAATTTGCAATGTCTTGGCATAGGCCCTGATTTGGCACATAGCGCGGCGGGAAAGGTTGGCCGAAACCGAAGAAAACGCCATCTTGGCCGCGCCAACGGTTATAGCCATGGCCGAAATGGGGGCCGGGCGGGTGTGGATGTTGGCACTGTGGTGCCGTTGGGTTGACGCGACAGAAATCATGCATTCCCGCTGCGTCAGCGCGACCAATAAAGGCCACAGCACCAATCGCTGCCAGCAATCCAAACACCATGAGTTTCTTCATCGCAGTCCCCTCTCCGGTGATTGCGGTATGGATCAGGAATTCGTTCCCCTGATGTTGCGATTGTGGGCAGAATGTGGCGAAGTTCGCGCCCTATTTCATCACGATATATGAAATTTTGGCCACACCGGCGGCGTTCAGGCCGATCACTTTGGCGGCCCCCAAACTCAAATCCAACACACGTCCACGGATGAAGGGGCCGCGATCATTGACGCGGACGATGACCGAGCGGCCATTGCGGAGGTTGGTGACTTTCAGTTTTGTGCCGAACGGCAAACGCCGATGCGCGCAGGTCAATCCCATAGGGAGGAAGCGTTCGCCATTGGCAGTGCGGCGGCCCGTTTTATAATAAGAGGCATAGCCTGTTGACGCTTGGGCAAGAGGTGCTGCGAGGCCGAAAACGAGAAGGGCGGCGGCGGCACTGGAAAATATGGACTTCATTTTGAAGACTCCTATGTTGCGGCGCAACATAGGAGTGATTGTGGCGAGAATGTGACGGTTTAGACAGCCGCTTCGACCATGATCTCGACGTCGAGGCCCGGTGCTGCGAGTTTTGATTCGACTGTGGCGCGGGCGGGTGTGTGGCCCTGCGGCACCCAAGCATCCCAAGCTTCGTTCATTTGCGCGAAGGTGCCAATATCTGTCAGCCAGATATTGGCTTTAAGGATTTTGGTTTTGTCAGTACCCGCTTCTTTCAGTGTCGCGTCGATGAGGTTGAGAATTTCGGCGGTTTGTTCTTTGACTGATTTACCGACTGTCTTTTCCGCGACAAAGCCAGCAAGCCGGGCAATACCGACATAAACGGTTGCGGCACTCATGCGCTTGCCAACGCCAATTCTTTTGATTGTCATATTGTTCTCCTCGGGAACCTGCTAGCAATATCTTTTAACAGTTGCAATCCGCTCAGCGCGATTTAAAGTTTCCGTTGGCAAATGCAACGGTGCGCTCACATCCTTGGTTCTCGTTTGGCCGTGTGTGGAGCGTGAAGTGCTAGGTCGGCTGTCCCCATTCTTTCGGTGACAGTGTTGTTTTGATGCCAATAGGGATAAATCAGATCGGGCAAGCTCACGTCTTCCAGCGACTTGCGCTCTTCGGCAGTTATTGCCAAATGCGCCGAAGCCAGATTATCTTTGAGTTGGGCTTCGTTGCGCGCACCGATGATCAGCGAAGCAACGCCAGGGCGGCCAGCGGTCCAGGCCAGCGCCACTTGTGCTGCTGAGACACCGTGCGCCTCACCCACCGCGAGCAGCGCATCGATGATGCGCCAGAGGCGTTCTTGATCGCGGATCGGCGGCTCGCTCCAACCTGAAATATGACGCGATTGTTCGGGTGATTTATCGCGCTGGAATTTGCCGGAGAGAAGGCCGCCGGCAATCGGACTCCACACTTGAATGCCCACACCTTGATCGACCGCAATCGGCATCAGTTCAAATTCAGCATCGCGCGATTCAATCGTGTAATGAATTTGCTGACACGTAAACTTTTCAAAGTTGTGTTTATCAGCCGCCATCATGGCTTTCATGATGTGCCAACCCGAGAAGTTGGAGCAGCCAATATATCGCACCTTACCACTCTTCACTAAAGTGTTGAGGGCTTCCATGGTTTCTTCAATCGGCGTCTGGCCATCCCATTCGTGCAGGAAGTAAACGTCGATTCGGTCACGCTGCAAACGCTTCAAGCTGGCTTCGCATTCATGGATGATGTGAAAACGGGAGAGGCCCTGCTCATTTGGGCCTTTGCCCATGCCAAAGCGCACTTTTGTGCCGACCAACAATTGATCTGAACGGTTCTTCAGAATTTCGCCCAAGGCCATTTCGGATTTACCGTTGGTATAGGCATTGGATGTGTCGAAGATGTTCACACCCTGATCAACAGCGATATCCACCAAGCGGCTGGCTTGTTTGCGGTCCAAGCTTCCGGCCATGTTGAAAAAGCCTTCGCCGTCAAAATTCATCGTGCCCAGGGTGTGCAGAGATACTTTGAGGCCTGATCGGCCGAGATTGCGATATTCCATGTCAGTCTCCTCTTAATCTAAGAAACGACACTCCACGCGATTGGTCAAGCCTTGGGTTTTTTCAACAGCGCCGGATGATCCGCCCGTAGTTTCTCAACCAGCGTTTTCATTGAATTGCTGGTATCAAGATGTGCCACGAGAATGGCATCGGGTGTCACGGTGACAACCACATTGGACAAGCCTTCGACGGTGACCAGCTGCTTGTCCCCCAGTACGAGGCTGTTTTGGGTGCGGGTGAACTGCACTTTGCCTGATGCAGCATTGCCATCTTCATCTTGCTCCATGATGGCGTGGACGGATTTCCAGGTGCCAAGGTCTGACCATATGAAGTTTGATGGCAGGACCACGGCCTTGGAGGTTTTTTCCAATACGGCAAAGTCGATTGAGAGAGATTTGGCAGCGGCGAAAAGTATTTCGTCGAGGCGGGTAAAGTCTTCGCTCTGCTTGGCCGCTTTTGCGGCCTTGGTTGCAGGTTCTGCAATTTCATGCGCGAGAAGATTGGCCTCGGCCAGCAAAACTTTCGGGTTGCAAATGAAATTGCCGGAATTCCACAGATAGCCTTTGGCGATGTAAATTTCGGCAACAGATGCAGAGGGCTTTTCGGCGAATTTGTTGACGCTGTGGACGGGTGCGAAATCGGCGAGTTCATCGCCGGGCGAAATATAGCCATAGTCTACTGATGGTTCCTGCGGCTGAATGCCGAAAAGAACGATGTGGTCATTTGCAGCCTTAAGTGCCAATTCAATATGATCATGGAAGGACGAAGTATCGGGAATGGCATGGTCTGACGCCACGACCATGCAGAGGCCTTTGCGCTTGTTCTCGACGATGAATGCCGCAGCGGCTAAAATGGCGGCGGCGGAATCGCGGCGCATCGGTTCAAGCAATATATCGGCTTTGACATTCATCACACGCAACTGTTCAGCGACCAGGAAACGATGTTCCGCACTGGTGGCGATGATGGGTTTTTCGAAGACAAACTTGCCCTCGCGGTGGCCCTGCAGGCGCGCCACCGTTGCCTGAAACAGAGAATGAGGACCATCACCCAGTTTCAAAAACTGCTTCGGGAAATCTTCTCGTGATAATGGCCAGAGCCTTTGACCAAAGCCGCCACAGAGGATGATGGGCGTGATTGAGACAGGGATTGGCATCTCAGGCACGTTTGCTCAAAGAAGCGGGATGACGGAGAACAGACCCGTCAGTGGCATAGCGGCTGAAATATCGCGCAGCGTGGTCTTGGTGGAATTTTCATCCACCATCACCACATCGCCAGCCAGCAACATTGGATCTGGCAATTTGCCACTGCGCACTTTTCGGATGTCGTAGCGTGCCGCCATGCGCTTACCGCCGATTTGGCGGAAAACCAAAACGCCCGTTGGGTCTGCCACCGTATTCAGGCCTTGGGCTTGTGCAATGGCCTGCAACAGCGACATGTCGCCCTGTTTTGGGAAAATACCGGGCTTTTGCACAGCACCATCCACCGTGATGCGTTGGCTGTTATATTCCTTGATGCCGACGGTAACTTGCGGGTTTTGCAAATAGGTCTGGGATAGGCGCGACGTGATTTCGCGTTCGAGATCGGCCTGCGTCCGGCCTGCGGCTCGCACTTGACGGATCAACGGCAGCGTTATTGTGCCACCGCTGTTCACCTGAACGGTCTTGTTCAAATCCGCTACGCCAAGAACGGCGATGTCGAGCACGTCAAGCGCACCTATCTTGTAGTCCTGCGGGCTATCAGGCGCGCCGGAAGATTTGGCGAAAATCTTGTTCACGTTGGCTGCGGCGGTGGGGCTAAGTGCTCCCGTGGGCGTAGCCTGTGCCACTTGCGCAAATTCACCGGGGGCCATCTTTTTGGTGCTGTTGTCGCCAAAAGCATTGCTACCGCCGGTGCAACCTTGCAACAGCGCCGCCATCAGCAGCAAGATAGCTGAATTCAAGAAATTGCAACCGCGTTTCATTCTATCCGCCAATCTATGCCCCAAAAATAAGGCGTTTCAGCAATGATCGCGCAGGCTTTGTGGCCTTTGCGCCGACAGGCGGCGGAGCTTGATCCGCCGGTAAATCATCCAGTATCAGTGCCGGGCGTCCTAGTACAAGGTTTTTTGCTTCGTCCAACCCTAGTTCGGCCTCGGCAATTTCAAATGCCTTGGACATGATCGGTGGGCGCGAACGCAGATTGTGGGCATCAGTCGCCAAAATATGGATCATGCCTTCCGCCATCATACGTTCTGCCCAATACTGCGGGCGCTTGCCGAAGCGCCCGGTGAGGGAACCAGCGGTGATCTGCATCCACACGCCTTGGCGGAACAAGCGCTCAAAAACCTCAAAGCCCTGCTCAATCCATTTCAGACGTTCAGGATGCGTCAGCACAGGCACGTAGCCAGCCACAAGAATATTGAAGAGTAAATCCTCCAGCCTTTGCGGTGGAATGTTATGGGGGGGTTCAAACAGGACATAACGACTGTCATTCAGCCGCAGAATTTGATTGTTGCGCAGACAGTCCAGAAAGTCAGGGCGGATGTGAGCATCGCAGCCAGTGACCAGATGGAGCGGAATGCCCCGCGCTTCCAATTCGGCTTGAAGCTGGGCCACGCGGGCGCAAATGTCGGGAGCGGTATTGTCATACATGCCCGGCATAAAATGCGGTGTGCAGGCCATGACCTGGATGCCGTCATCTACCGCCATGCGCGCCATTTCAAGAGAGACTTCAAGATTCGGCGCGCCATCATCCACGCCGGGCAAGATGTGGCTATGCAGATCAATCATGCGCTCGATGTCCAAACACTTTACTGCCCCCGAAACATGGCTGCTATAGCCTAAAGCATCGAGAAGTGTAACTCTTCTCGCCCGCTCCTGCTCCAAGCGGCTAAGTGTGGGAAAATTATGACGGCGCCATTAATCTTTGGCCTTCAAATCTTAACGCACGATGCTCCGGCCTTGGACGACAGAATTGCGGCTTCTACCACTTTCTGGATTTCACAGGCCTCACGGAAATCTGGGCCTGCCGCTGTGCCTGAGGCTATACCACCGAGAAATTCTGCCATCTCTATGGTTTTGAGATCGTTGAAACCCAGTTGGTGTCCGCCAGCCACGCAGAAGCCGCCGTAGGACGGATGTTGTGGACCCGACTCGATTGTGGTGAAGCCCTTGTCGCGGATATTGCCACCAGCTTTGTAGAATTTCAGTTCGTTGAAACGTTCTTGCGTAAACGCGAGCGAGCCCTTGGAGCCTTCGATTTCAAATCCAAGCTGCATGTTGCGGCCGGTCTTCACCCAATTGGCTTCAATGGTCCCGCCGAAGCCTTGTTCAAAGCGCACCAGAATGCGAGCTATATCGTCGACGAGCACGGGAACCATTTCGTTGGAACCGCGAGACTTGGGGCGCTGCTTGATCACGGTTTCAACATCGGCATTCACTGAGGCGATGGGCCCCAACAAAAACCGCGCCATGCCGATGATGTGGGAACCCAAATCGGCAATCACGCCGGGCCCGCCTGATGGATCAATCCGCCATGTCCAAGGGTTGGCGGGGTCATGCATATAGTCTTCGGCATGAATGCCGCGAAAGCCGGTTATTTCTCCCAGTTCGCCCGCCGCGATCATAGCGCGCGCCACTTTGAGCATGGGGTTTTTGATGTAGTTGAAACCCACTTGCGTCGTGACGCCTTTGGCCTCGGCGGCCTTCAGCATTTCTTCTGAGTCTTTCAGCGTAGGTGAGAGCGGTTTTTCGCAATGAACATGCTTGCCCGCAGCAATGGCAGCCAGCGCCATTTCTTTGTGCAGGACGTTGGGGGTGGTGATTGAGACAACATCGATCGACGGATCGTTGATCAGATCGCGCCAATTGCCCGAAGATTTTTCAAAGCCATATTGATGCGCCGCATTGGCGGCACCTTCGGCATTCACATCGGCAATCATTTTCAACATTGGCACCGGAATATCAGGAAATGCCGCCAGCGCTGAACGATAAGCAAAAGCATGGGCCTTGCCCATAAAGCCTGTGCCGATAATGCCGATGTTGAGTGATTTCAAGATGGAAACCCTTGCGTCTCCACCTGATATCCCGCAGCCGTCATCACCCGCATCAATTCAGCATGGCCAACTTGTGCCATTTTCAACGGTGGGTTTTTCTTGGGGTCTTGTTCGGCTTCCACCACGAACCAGCCTTCATAGCCATAGTCTGCAAATTTCTTCACAATTGCTGCAAAATCCAATGAGCCATCGCCCGGCACCGTGAAAGCGCCAAGGGCCACAGCGTCTAAAAAGCTTTGGGTTTTACGATCCAATTTCTTGATCACTTCCATGCGCACATCTTTCACATGCACATGATTGATGCGCTTGTGATGGTTGTCGATGGCGCGCAAAGGATCGCCGCCAGCAAAAGCCAGATGGCCCGCATCCAAGAGCAACGGAATGCCTTGGCCGGAATTGTTCATAAAGGCATCAAGCTCAGTCTCGGTTTCGACAACAGCGGCCATGTGATGATGATAGGACAAGGGCATACCTTGTTCAGCACACCATTCGCCAAACTTGGTTACCTTATTGGCATAGGTTTTCATATCATGATCATCAAGCTTGGGCTTGGTGGCCAAAGGTCTGCTGCGATCGCCTTGGATCGACAGGCCCACTTCGCCGTAGACAATGCAAGGCGCTTTCACAGCTTTGAACAGCTCAATCATCGGGTGGATACGATCTTTGTTTTCAGACAGACCTTCAGTCACCAGAGTGCCCGAGAACCAACCGCCACAGAGTGTCACATCCGCTTGCCGCAAAATGGGCAGCATTTCTTTTGGGTCTTCTGGAAAACGACGACCTTTTTCCATGCCGGTAAAGCCCGCTGAACGCGATTGGCGCAAGCATTCTTCCAACGAGACATCATCGCTGAGTTCTTTCAAGTCATCGTTCCACCAGGCGATGGGCGACATGCCAAGTTTGGCTTTTAACATCTTAGTACTCCTTAAACCCCAACCCGCTGCTTCTTGCGCAGGTCATCCTGATATTTTCGGGCCTCGTTCACTTCCTTGCGCTTGGAGACCGTTGGTACGCCCACATCCCATTGGGCATCGCCTGGTGTCCACACAAAGGCGTCATTCTCGATGACGATCACGGTGGTGCGATCAGTAGTCTTGGCCCAATCGAGCGCTTCGCTGAATTCGCTTAAGCTTGCGGCCTTGCGAGCCAAGGCTCCCATCGACTCCGCGTGTTTCACAAAATCCACATGGAACAGGTTCTTCACATTGCAGTCTTTGAGCAGGTTGTTGTAGCTCTCGCCGCCCTTGAAATTCTGCAGGCGGTTGATCACACCATAACCACCATTGTCGCAGATGATCACGATCATCTTGTGGCCCGTGAGCACGGTTGAATAAATATCAGAGTTCATAATGAGATATGAACCATCGCCCACCATCACGAAGGTGTTGCGCGTCGGGTCTGCCATGGCTGCGCCCCAACCACCGGCCACTTCATAACCCATGCAGCTGAAACCATATTCCACATCAAAGGTGTTGGGTGATTTCACACGCCACACTTTGTTGAGCTCGCCCGGCAAGCCGCCAGCAGCGCCCACCACATAGTCACGCACTTCTGCCTTGTCGCTGACCATGCCAACGATTTGTCCATAGGTAGCCACAGCGGCGTTAGTAGGTTTTTTGTAACCGTCAACCGCAGAATTCCAGATGGCCATTTCGTCTTGGCCTTTTTTGGTCCAGGCAGTATCGACCTTGAAATCTTTCATCTTGGCGGTGAGTTCTTCCATTGTCACCTTTGCATCGCCCACCACAGCGACGGCGCGGTGTTTGACGGCATCATAACGAGCGGCGTTGATGGAGATGAATTGTGCATCATGCCTGAAACACGTCCATGACCCGGTGGTGAAATCTTGCAACCGTGTGCCGATCGACAAGATGACATCTGCTTCCGCCGCCATATTGTTGGCCGAGGTGGAACCTGTGACACCAATGGGGCCAACATAAGTGGCGTGAGAATGAACCATGCTGGCTTTGCCTGCCATGGTTTCGCAAATGGGAATGCCGTGGTCACTCGCGAATTTTGCAACCTCTGCTTCAGCGCCAGAATAACGCACGCCGCCGCCGGAAATGATCAAGGGCTTCTTGGCCGATTTCAAAACTTCAATCGCTGCGGCAAGACGCTTGGTATCCGGGCGGTTGCGGGCAATCTCGTGCACTGTTGGCGTGAAGAAGGCTTCAGGATAATCGAAGGCGAGTTCCTGAATATCCTGTGGCAGTCCGATGAAGGCCGGGCCGCAATCAGCAGGATCAAGCATGGTGGCCACAGCTTGCGGCAGGGATGAGATGATCTGCTCAGGGTGCGTGATGCGATCCCAATAACGGCTTACAGGCTTGAAACCGTCATTCACCGTTGTGGAAGGAACGCCATAGTGTTCGACCTGTTGCAACACAGGATCAGGCCTGCGGTTCTGGAACGTGTCGCCCGCGAGAATGAGAATAGGCAAACGATTGGCATGGGCCACGCCCGCCGCCGTGATCATATTGGTGGCACCGGGGCCAACGGATGAAGATGCAACCATGATCTGGCGGCGCAGCTTGGCCTTGGAAAAAGCAACGGCCGCCAGCGCCATGGATTGTTCATTCTGCCCGCGCCAGACGGGCAGCTTATCCTTTACCTCAACCAGCGCCTCAGACAGGCAAGTGACATTGCCATGGCCGAAAATGCCGAACACGCCGGGGAACAGAGGTTCCTGCTTGCCATCAATGATGGTGTGTTGGTTGACCAGATATTTGACCAAGGCTTGCGCCATCGTAAGGCGAATTGTGGACATGGAACTCTCCTGCTGCAGGCTTCAAACTATTTCAGCCCAGCCCTGTTGCCAAGGCTCAATACAGAAAAAACATTCCACATAAAATGTTTTTTGGAATGTTTGCTCTGAATCTAGCAAAACCGCTCTGGGGCTAGGGTGTAACCGCCGCTTTCCATTCCACAGGCGTTTTATCCTTGGGCAGGACAAAGAACTTATCTGCATCAATATCCTGCCAGTCGCTCACTGTACCATCGGGCCAGATGACGTGGATAGAGGTATTTCCATCTTCGCCCAAGCCAAAATGCCAGAAGCCGAGCTGGCCAGAGACATGCCCGCCACCGACGGTGATTTCGCGGCGCATGACTTTGCCGTGGTGGGTGACTTCAATCCAGGCGCCGATGCCATCATGGTTTGGCCCGGCATTGTCGAGCCGTAAATTGATCCAGTGGCCGAGCTTGGGTGAGACATTGCGAAACAGGCGCACATTGGCATGGCGATTGATGATCAGGACATCCAATTTGCCATCCAAATTGAAGTCCGCCACCGAGGCACCGCGGGCCTCGTCGAAATTCAGCATATTGGCCTTGTCACCCACTTCTTCGAATTTGCCATTTTCATTTTGTAGCAGCAGGTTTGAAGGGTCTTTCATCGCAAAATCGGGCATCCGGTCAATATTGCCTTTGGCGATGAAGAGGTCGTAGCGGCCATCATTATTCACATCTTCGAACTGCGCGTGCCAACCCGTGGAGGGGCGTTGGTCCTGGCCAGTGTAGGGCCGATGCGCCGATGTGCCCAAATTGAATTGCGCTTCCTTGTAGCTGGGCTTGGCTGGGCCATTGGCCAGAATTTGCATGCGCTGATCGGCCATGCTGGTGAGGAAGTAAGACGGGTAACCACTGTTGTCGATGTCAGCTGAAGCAATGCCCATGCCCCAGAGGCGGGTGAATTTCCAGCCCTCAGCTTCAGTGAAAAGTGTGGGCTTTTCACCCGGCAAAATTTTCCAGAGCTGTTCTTGCCCGCCTTCATAATATTCGCGGTCATTGGAGACCCGCAGGGCTGGCGTGCCGGAGCGGTTCCAATCGGTGAAGAGCATCGACTGCGTGCAATAGGACGGCGTGAGGGCAATGCGTGGGCCGTAGGCGTTTTGTGCTGCATTAGGGCGGAGCAGCCAATTGTCGGTGCAGTGGCCCCAGGGTTGATTTTCGAATTTGCGATCAATGTAGGTGCCGAAGGCCAGCGTGGGCCAAGAGTTGCCCTTTTCCCATGTGGCGGAAAATGCCATGCCCCAAGCGTCGCCGCCATCGACATTCCAATCTTTGTTCATCTCGGCGAATTTGCAGTTGCCGAGACCCTTCATCACTTTGCTTTCGCCAGAGCGCAGGATGACAAGATCAGTGATGCCGTCGCCATCGATGTCGATAGGGTAAGCGCCCGTCACGTGATCGAATTCTGCGCCGGATTGGGCTTGGGTGAATTTCAAAGCGCCGCCGCGTTTGGAGGCGTTGATATAAAGTTTGGCCTTGTTGTCGCCGCCCGCGATGTAAACATCCGGGAAGCCATCGCCGTTGCAATCGAATGTAGCGACACCGCCGCCCACCATGTGCCGCCATTCGCCGGCATAGACGGAGTTGAGGCCGGAGGATTTGGTTTCGTCGGTAAATTTGGGAATGGTGAGCGACGCGGCTTGTACTCCTGTCACGAATATACTCAGAGCCGTCATGCCAGCGAAGGCTGGCATCCAGCTTTGTAATGTCCTCCCGAGGTCTAGAAAGCGGGACCCCAGCCTTCGCTGGGGTGACGGTGTGTGGGTGGTGTCTAGAGAGTTGACCTTCACTTCGCAGTTCTCAGCTTCACCGCATAGGCCCCGATGCATTTTCCCTGCTCAAGCCCTCGGTCTATGGCGGCGCGGAAGTGGATGCCGCCATAGAGGCGCGAAATTCCCGCTTCATTGGCGGCACTCCAGAAATTCTTGAAATGACGAATGCCCAAATTGTCTTTCTCATGCGAGGCATCATCGAAGGCGAGACCATCGCCTAGCGCTGCACTTAACACAGTGGCCGCAGCACCAGACTGCGTGGAATGACCCGACGGATATTCTGGAAATGGTGGTGTGATCAAAACAGTATCCCATTTCGGGTCGATATGAGCTTTGATGAAAGTTACGGGGCGGATGTAGTCATATTTATATTTGTCATGCCAACAGCCGATGAAGGCATCGGCCACGCCCACGCCAAGTCGCGCCAGTGCGTCGGTCGTTTTGGCAACGGGCAGTTTATCGCGAGCGGCGATAGCGAGTGTGATTTCAATCCAATGGCCCGGCGGCGTGGTGGAAAGGCCGGGGTCATCCGACCAGAAGCGGGCCACCGTGCGCTCATCTTCACCGATGCCGTTTTTTACGTCGTGTACTTCCTGGGCTTGTTTGAAGAATTCTGAATTTCTGTCTTCACTATAGGTTGGTGGTGGCGGCAAAGTGCAGGCAGCGCCTGTTGGCATGGCGAAGCTGCGGTTCTTACCCCAATTCGGCAGCAGCGGAACGTGTTGCAGCGTTTGTTGATTGGTGGGGACCCAATGGCCCGGCTCTTTGCTCAAAGCATATTTCAGCGGAAAACCGAGATTGGTGATCTTGGCACCGCCGTCACTCAGCGACCATCTGAAAATTTGCTTTTCTAGTGCACGCCCAAGGGCCTCGCTGCGGGCTTGCACATCAGGGACCACGCCGCCAGCCGCTTTTGTCTTCATCGATTTTGCTGTGGCTGCCAAAGCGTTTTGGCCTGATGGACCTGTGTTCGAGAAAAAATCTTTGGCTGCGGCTTCCATTGCCGCATTCAGAACAATGACTTCGTCATAGGTCTTGCCCAACTCTCGCTTCTGCAGGTGCTTCAATCCGTTGAGCTGACCACTCAAACTGACGAGATGTGGATCACCTGAAGCCGTGGCTTCATATCCTGTGACACCCACATAAGCAAAAGCGCGCGATGCCACGGGTGGCGAATAAGTTGCTGTGTGGCGGACCAGATTGAGGATGAGCTTGTACCATGTGGCCAGTACGTCTTCTTGCGAAACGCCAGCTGCCTGTGCTGTCCCACAACATAAAAACAGACAAACAACGAAGGAAAAATAATTAAGCCGCATCTCGCATCCCGCCCGGACCGGGGATGGCGCCCTTGGGGCATTTTCCGGCGATGATCATACCCAACACTTCGTCATGGGTTACATCTTTGGTGGAAGCCGTGCCGACCACTTTGCCGTTCTTCATCACCACGAGACGATCGGCGAGATCAAACACGTCATGAAGATCATGGCTGATGAGGAATATGCCGATGCCATCAGCTTTGAGCTGCTTGATGAGCTCGCCCACTTGTGCGGTTTCTTGCGGGCCCAAAGCAGCTGTGGGTTCATCCATGATGAGAATACGCGCGTTGAAATGAATGGCGCGGGCAATGGCGACAGATTGGCGTTGGCCGCCGGAGAGTTTGGATACTGGCTCTTTGAACCGGCGGAAGTTTGGGTTGAGGCGGTGCATCACCTTGCGCGTCTCAGCTTCCATGGCCACGTCATCCAAAGTGCCCACACGGGTTTTGAGTTCTCGGCCCAGATACAAGTTTGCCGCTGCATCGACGTTATCTGCCAGAGCCAAAGTTTGATAGATTGTTTCAATGCCTAACGCTTTTGCATCGCGCGGATTGTTGATGGTGACTTCAGCGCCTTCAATCATAATCTGGCCCGCGTCGCGTTTGTAAGCGCCGGAGAGAACTTTGATCAAAGTCGATTTGCCCGCACCATTGTGACCGAGCAGGCCGACAACTTCGCCGGGATGCAAATCAATCGACGCATGATCGACGGCCTTGATGCCGCCGAAGGCGATCGAAACATCACGCATTTCTACAAGTGGAGTTGTCATCTGAAAGTCCTCACTTCAAGCGACGTGAATAAACTTGATCCAGCCAAACGGCCAAGACCAACACCACGCCCACAACAATGCTTTGATAGGCCGTCGGCAAATTGAGCAGCGACATGCCCGAGATAATCGATTGCATCAATAAAGCGCCCAACATTGCACCATAGATGGTACCCACGCCACCTGCGAGCGAGGTGCCGCCGATCACTGCGGCGGCAATCACATAAAGCTCATTGAACAGGCCTAGGGCGTTTGTCGCTGCGTTCAGACGTGCCGAAGAAATGATGGATGAAACACCCACCAACGCGCCCATGAGTGCAAAGACTTTCACTGTCAGCCACTTGGTGTTGATACCCGCAAGTTCTGCCGCTTCAGGGTTGCCTCCCGTTGCGTAGACGTAACGACCGAACAACGTGCGCGTGGCAACGAAGGTCATCAACAACCCGACAGCCAAGGCCACCAACACTGGCACGGAATAGCCTGTGTAATAGACAAGCCCCGACGTGCAATGGACTACTTTATCCGACGCCGTGCAGATCGATGTGCCATCTCGGTTTTCGATGCCTGGTGGAATCACCACATTGTTGGCTTTGGCGAAATCTTCAATCAGCTTGGGCGGCCATGGATATGAATTCATCACCAATGTCGTGCCCAGAACTGCAAAACTGCCCAGTGCGGCAAGGAATACTTCAGCCCAGACGGGGCGCAAAGGAAAGTTAAATCTGAGGCGCTGCCTGCGGTCATTTATGAGCGCGAAAACGATTGCCGCACATACGGCAAGCGCAATGGCCCAGCTCCAAAAAGGCCCGAGCCAGCTCAAGGGAATGCCGCCGCCAAAGATTTCAAAGGTCTCATCCATCGGTGCAACAGTTTCGCCCTTGGCAATGAGGAAGGCCAGGCCACTATAGGCGATGAGGCCGCCCAAGGTAACGATGAAAGCCGGAATTTTAGCATAGGCTGTGAGCCAGCCATTGAACGCCCCCACCGCAGCGCCCAATGCAATGGAACAAATCGCAGCGACAGGCCATATCATCGGATGGCCAACGCCCCAACTTGGGCCAAGGTGGAAGACTTGCAGCACCGCTGTCGCCACGGCGACCATGCTGAGCATGGAACCCACCGACAAATCGATTTGGCGCATGACAATCAGCAGCACCATGCCGGTGGACATCACCGCGATGGATGAGGTTTGCACCAGCAACGTCCACAGATTTCGTGGGGTTAAAAATGAACCGCCGAGCAGCCCGCCGAAGTTGCCGCGCAAAATGCCGCTGGAAATATCAAAGATGCACCAGATCAAAATCAACGCACCGATCATACCCAACATGCGGGGATCAATTTCTGTGGCACGGAAGAACTTTTTGAATGCGCCTTCGTTTTGCAGGGCGGGAGATTGGCTGGTGTTTGACATAGGCGTCCTCGGATTGTGCATTAAAAAAGCCGCGCCAAACTTTTCAGCATGACGCGGCTCACTTTACTTAGGCGCTAAAACTTAGCAACCCTTGGCAGCGCCGGCTTTTACGCCTGCGCAAGCTGCGTCCTTGGTGATGTGGCCAGCAGTGATGGCAACATCAACATTGTCCTTGGTGATTGGCGTTGGAGCCAAGAGGATCGAGTTCATCTCAACCTTCTTCTTGCCGCCGTTGAACTTGGCAACGCCTGGGAGCTTGTCCATGGCAGTGCCATCAGCCATGGCAATGGCAGCAGCTGCTGCGGTGTTGCCCAAGTCGACTGAGTTCTTCCAGACCGAAACGGTCTGTGTGCCGAGAGCAACGCGGTTGATGGCGGCCAAGTCACCGTCTTGACCGGATACTGGAATGCCGGCCATGCCTTGTGCCTTCAATGCAGCGACAACGCCTGAGGCCATGCCGTCATTTTCAGACAGAACAGCGTCAACTTTGTTGCCGGTTGAGGTCAGGCATTGCTCCATGTTCTTCTGGGCATTGTCTGGCTTCCAACCATCGGTGAAGGTTTCACAGACGTTCTTGATCTTGCCGCCGTCGAGGGCTGCTTTCAGAACTTCCATTTGGCCTTGGAACAAGAAGGTTGCGTTTGGATCGCCCTTATCGCCCTTGATGAAAGCATAGTTGCCTTCTGGCTTCACTTTG
>JAYWAB010000111.1:0-4726 GCA_043782835.1 Aestuariivirga sp. | reverse complement strand
TATGCCGATATGGAAGAGATCTCGTCGGAATCGATTGGTTCTTATGAAGTGCCCAGCGGGCAGGATGCGCGCTATCGGCGCGGCGTTGCGGCTTTCATTTCGCGCTATATGGCCGAACAGAGCCGCAATTATCCCATCGCCAAGTTTGAGATCGGTGAGGCGACTGTCGACAAGGACAAGAATGTTCTCGTCGCATCCACCGTCTATATGATGGCTGGGCAGACCTATACAGTGAGCTGGAAACTGAACTGGACTGGTGGCACCTATAAGATTGCAGATGCGCGCTTTCTGGGCTTCTCGATGACAGGCCAAGAGAAAAGTCTGTTCACCTCCTATATCGCCAAGCATGAAGGCGATGTGAATGCTTTGATTGTTGCGCTGAACCGATAATGTTGCAAATTTTGCGCTGGGCGGCTGTGATCATGCTGGTCGTGGCACTTGCATCTTGTTCCAGCGGGCGGCGCGAAGCGGCCTTTACGCTGGAAGGTGTAAGCGCACCCGAGGGTGTTTGTGCGGTCAATCCGCAGCAGTTCGGCAAAGCAGAACCTATTCCTGATTTCCGCGAAGGCAATGGGTGCGGCATCAACAACGGCTTTCGCGTATTCACAATTGGTGATGTTGGTTTGTCCCCGGAAGCGATGATCACGTGTGACTTGGCGGATGCTTTGAACACGTGGATTGCCAGTTCGGTTCAGCCCACGGCGCAGGCGGTTTATGGACAAAAGGTTGTCTCGTTCAAAGTGGCCGCGTCTTACGCTTGCCGTCCGCGCAATAATGTGCGTGGTGCCAAGCTTTCGGAACACGGGCAAGGCGATGCGATTGATATTGCGGCTTTCACCTTGGCAGATGGACGCGAAGTTAATGTCTCACCAATTATTATGGCAACGCACAAGACCAGCGCTTTTTGCGCACGGTGCGTGGCCAAGGCTGTGGGTTATTTCACACCGTGCTGGGGCCCGGCTCAGATCCCTATCACCGCGACCACATACACTTGGACCGCCAACGCGAACGCCGTGGCGGCGGGCCATATTGCCATTAGGCTTGCCAAGCATCTGATTCCCAGCATAGTCTCAGACCGCTTCACAAAACTGTCAGACACATGGCGGGCGAGGCAGGGAGGGAAATTTGAAATTTATTCTTTTGCTCATTCCATGCCTTTTGGCATTGGCTGTGCCGTTTTATAATGTGGTTGATCCACATCTATTCGGCTTTCCCTTTTTCTATTGGTTCAATTTGTTGCTGGTGCCGGTTTCGGCGCTGTTCATCTATGCGGCTGACAAAGTGGAGAGCGGCAAATGAGCGGGCTCAATGTGACGGCAACCATCGTCTTCGTGGCGTTTTTCGCTTTGGTGACGATCATGGGTTTTTGGGCTTCGCGCTGGAAGGCTGGCGATCTTTCGCAGCTTGATGAATGGGGCTTGGGCGGGCGGCAGTTTGGGCCGTGGGTCACCTGGTTTCTGCTCGGGGGTGATCTCTATACAGCGTATACGGTGATTGCGGTTCCCGCTCTGGTTTACGCTGTGGGTGCCTATGGTTTTTTTGCTGTGCCCTATACGGTCCTGATTTACCCACTGATCTATCTCCTCATGCCACGGCTGTGGAATGTGTCAGCCCGGCACGGCTATGTGACGGCAGCTGATTTCACCTATGGTCGCTATGGCAACAAGGGGTTGGAGCTTGCCGTGGCCATCACGGGCATTCTGGCCACCATGCCCTATATCGCGCTGCAACTTGTTGGCATGGAAAAAGTTATTCAGGCGCTTGGTTTTTCCGGCGAAGGCTATCTGGCGCATCTGCCGCTCACCGTGGCCTTTGTCATTCTCGCACTTTATACTTATTCATCTGGTTTGCGCGCGCCTGCTCTCATCGCCTTTGTCAAAGATGCGATGATCTATGTTTTCGTGATCGCCGCTGTGGTGATTATTCCGTATCAGCTTGGTGGCTTTGCCAATATCTTTGATCTTGCGGGCAAGGCTTTTGAAGCCAAGATTGCGGCCAATGCGGCGCTGGTCCCACCGGTTAAAACGGCTATGGGCCTGACGCTGCTGCCACAACAAGTGATGCCCTTTATGACGTTGGCGCTGGGTTCGGCTTTTGCCTTGTTCATGTATCCGCACGCGCTGACGGGTGTGCTTTCGGCATCATCACCACGCGCCATTCGATTTAATGCCATGACCTTGCCTGCCTATTCGTTGGTACTGGGTCTCATTGCACTTCTGGGTTTGATGGGCCGGGCTGCTGGCATTGATGTTAAAAACCCGCAGGATGTGGTGCCGCAATTGTTTTTGAAAATGTTTCCGGATTGGTTTGTGGGTTTTGCCTTTGCGGCCATTGCCATCGGCGCTCTGGTGCCCGCAGCGGTGATGTCTATTGGTGCGGCCAATACGTTTACGCGCAATATTTGGCGGCCTTTCATTAACTCCGACATGAGCGGCGATCAAGAAACGGCGCTGGCCAAGATGATGTCTCTCATTGTGAAGCTGGGTGCTTTGGCTTTCATCTTCTTCATCCCCACGCAATATGCCATCGACTTTCAACTTCTTGGCGGCGTGGTGATGATCCAGATTTTCCCGGCGATGGTGTTTGGGCTTTACACAAGGCGCATCCACGGCATGCCTTTGCTGATTGGTTGGATCATTGGGTTGCTCACTGGCATCTTTCTGGCCTGGGGGCCGAAGTGGACACCGATGTGGCCAACGCCTGCAGGCTTTTCGATTTACATTGGGTTATTCTCTGTTGCTGTGAATGCCATTGTCGCTGTGGTCTTGTCTTTCATTCTGCCCAACACCGGCTTTGATGAAACCAAGCCGCAAGACTTTGCGGATGGCGCAACATTGCCACCGCATATGCACCAGCCGGAGCCTGTGTTTTAAGTTTGACGCGTCATCACCTGTGCTTTGCGTCCGAACCAGACGCAGGCGACAACGATGAGCGCGAAGATGATGGCGCGTAAAGTGATTGTTTCGCCAAGAATGACGCTTGCGGCGATCAGTGACATAAAAGTTTGGAGAAGCTGCACCTGCCCCACTTTGGCAATGCCCCCCATAGCGAGGCCCTTGTTCCAGGCAAAAAAGCCGATCAGTTGGCTCATCAGGCCTAGGTAAGCAAAGCAGGACCAGCCAATCACACTTTCATGTCCGCTCAGTTGGCGCGACAGATAGAATGTCACCGGCAAAGTGATCGGCAAGGCCAGAAGCAGCGCCCAGCAGATCACCTGCCAGCCGCCAAGTTTCTTTGAAAGCTGGCCTCCCGCTGCATACCCCATGGCCGCAGCGATGACCGCCAGCAGCAACAGGATGTCGGCGGCATGAAGCTCAGTGCCGCCATCCCACAACGCAAAAACAACGACAGCGCTGGAGCCCGCGATGCTCCAGGCCCAAAAGGCCTTGGAGGGCCTCTCATGGGCAAAGATAGTGCTCATCAAGGCTGTGGCCAATGGCAAAGCGGCTAGAACGACTGCAGCATGTGATGCCGGGGCTGACCGCATGGCAATGGCTGATAGAATAGGGAAACCGAAAATCACGCCTGCGACCACAAAGAGCAATTGTTTCAGATCATGCTTGTCGGGCCGGGTTTGGCGGGTGACCAGCAACAATGGCAATGCCACGCCAGCCGCAACCACTGTGCGCCCGATTGACAAGAACAATGGATCAAACTCACGCACGACAAGGCGCGTCAGCGGCAGCGTTAAGGCAAAAATAGCCACGCCCACAAAGCCGAGCCAGAGGCCCTTCACGTCTTGTTGCAATAAATATCCTTCCTTTGGTTTGACATAAATACCAGCTATAGACACGCATAGACTGCGCCACATTACAGGATTCTATGGAACAGGCCTCCGCCCGCAAAGTTCGCTTTTCCTATTCGACTGCCGATCAGCCGTTCCTGCAACGTGCCATTATCCAAGCGATTGAGAAAATTGGCGGGCAGCTCAAGTTGAAAAAACTGTATATGCGCCATCAAGAAAATATGCACCGTGGCGAAAGTTTCTTTGACAGCGCGATAAACTTATTGCGGATCAATGTGGAGTTTGATCCTGCGGCTCTTGCCGCCGTGCCACGCCAAGGGCCTGTGGTGTTTATCTCCAATCATCCTTACGGCGTTTTAGATGGCATCACACTCACCTGGCTTGCGCTCAAGGTGCGGCCTGACACGCGGGTTCTGGCGGGGGCGGTTTTGTGCCAGGATGAAAATGCGGCCAAGCATCTCCTGCCGGTGGACTTTGCGCCGACGCGCGAAGCCCGCGAGATCAATGTGAATTCAAGACGCATTGCGCAAGAAACTTTGCGCAATGGTGGTGCTGTTGGGATTTTTCCGGGCGGTGGTGTTTCAACTTCCGAACGCCCACACAAGGGCACAGCGGTTGATCTGGCATGGGCGCCGTTTACCGCCAAGTTGATCAGCATGGCCGAGGCGACAGTGGTTCCGGTGTTTTTTACGGGGCAGAATTCGCGGCTGTTTCAGATCGCCAGCCATTTGAGTTTAACGCTACGACTTTCGCTGGTGTTTCGTGAAACGGCGCGGCGCATCGGAACCGATTTGAAAGTGCGCGTGGGCAAGCCCATTCCTTATTCTGAGATTGCGCAGTTCAGCAATCGTGACGAGATGATCCGCGAGTTGCGTAAGCGCACCTATGCTTTGGCGCGGCCTTCGGATGTGATTGGCTCTTCGCATGATCTGCATTTGCGCCAAGGGCGCATCAAAGGCTGGAAACAGAGCGGCACGGAAT
>JAYWAB010000110.1:0-20869 GCA_043782835.1 Aestuariivirga sp. | reverse complement strand
CCTTCAAAGGCTGTGCGGCGGCCCTGAACGCCAAATGAATGCCTCTGCGCTGCTGATCATTGATGTGCAGAATGATTTCTGCCCCGGAGGTTCGCTGGCGGTGGGCGGTGGCGATGAAATCATCCCGCTGATCAACAAACTGGCGCAAGGCCATGCGCATGTTTTGCTCACCCAAGATTGGCACCCGGCCGATCATTCTTCTTTCGCCTCGCAACACAAAGGCCAAGCCCCCTTCACGCAGATTGAAATGCCTTATGGCCAGCAAACGATCTGGCCGGATCATTGTGTGATCGGCTCGCACGGGGCCGCGTTTCACAACGCCCTCGATGTGCCACAAGCCGAACTCATCATCCGCAAGGGCTTCCGCACGGCGATTGATTCCTACTCGGCCTTTTTTGAGAATGATCAGAAGACGCCGACAGGCCTCGGCGGCTATCTGAAGGAACGCGGCATCTCGAAGCTCACTCTCGCAGGCCTGGCCTTTGACTATTGCGTGCGCTATTCCGCCGAAGACGCCAGGCACTTGGGCTTTGAAGTTGAAGTGATCGAAGCCGCAACCCGCGCCATTGATTTGGGCGGCAGTGCAGCAGCAACGAAAAAGAGTTTTGCCGAACGCGGGATTGGGTTGCGGTAAGGGAGAGGCGTTCTCACCCGCTCACATAGGCCGTCTTCACAGTCGTATAAAACTCTGCAGCAAAACGCCCCTGTTCGCGCGGGCCCATGGATGAGCCTTTGCGCCCACCAAAGGGCACATGATAATCCACCCCCGCCGTGGGCAGGTTCACCATCACCATCCCGGCCTGAGACTTGCGGCGGAAATCAGTCGCCGCCTTGAGCGAGCCTGTATAGATGCCAGCGGAAAGCCCAAAGGGCGTATCATTGGCCACTGCCAAAGCCTCTTCATAAGAATCCACCTTGATCACAGTCGCCACCGGCCCGAAAATTTCTTCTTGGTTGATGCGCATCGCGTTCTTGGTATTCACAAACAACGCAGGTGAGAGATAAAAGCCTTTGGTATCGCGGTTCAAACGCTCACCGCCCCAAGCCAGCGTTGCGCCCTCTTCGCGGCCGATGCGGATATAATCTTCATCCTGCCTCATCTGCGCTTCATCGACGACGGGGCCGATCTGCGTGCCCTCTTTCAAGGCGTGGTCCACCTTCAGCGCCTTCATGGCCGCAATGGTTTTCTCCACAAAGGCATCATGGATTTTGGTGTGGACAATCATCCGCGAAGACGCCGTGCAGCGTTGCCCGGTTTGGAAGTATGCGCCATCCACAGCACCCGCCACGGCAGCATCAAGATTGGCATCATCCATAATTACCACAGGATTTTTGCCGCCCATTTCAAGCTGGAATTTGCGGCCATGGGTCACGCAAGCTTGCGCCACTTTCGCGCCCGTGCCCACCGAGCCTGTGAACGACAGCGCATTCACATCTTTTGAATCAAGCATGGCTTGGCCCACAACCGAGCCACGCCCCATGACGAGATTGAACACGCCCTTGGGCAGGCCGGAGCGCGAAATAATTTCGCTCAAAGCCCAAGCCGTGGCGGGCACCAGATCGGCAGGTTTGAACACCACCGCGTTGCCAAAAGCGAGAGCAGGCGCAATCTTCCAGGCCGGAATGGCAATGGGGAAATTCCACGGGCAGATGAGGCCCACCACACCCACAGGCTCGCGTGTGATCGTCACATCAACACCGGGCCGCACCGAGGCAAGCTGCGTGCCTTCAATGCGCAGCGCCTCTTGCGCGAAGAACTTGAAAATCTGCGCGGCGCGCATTGTTTCGGCAATGCCATTGGCCAAGGGCTTGCCTTCCTCGCGTGAAAGAATGCGGCCAATCTCATCCTTGCGGGCGAGAAGTTCCGTACCGATCATCTCCAAAGCGTCGGCGCGTTGCTGTGGCGTGGAATGTCCCCAACCCACACTGGCAGCTTTGGCAGCGGCAATGGCCTCTTGCGTCTGTGCCACCGAGGCTTGGGTAAATTCACCAACGACATCCGAAACATCCGATGGGTTGATGTCGACCGTCACCCCCACGCCGTCCACCCAAGCGCCAGCGATGAAATTCTGTTTCGCAGCCATCTGTCTCTCCTGTTCAATTATCATACATATAACAGAGGCGCGGGCTGAGGCAAAGGCAGCAAAGATATTCCATCCTCCCCTGAGGGGGAGGATGAGGTCACACATCCAAATTCGCCACACTCAAAGCATTGTTCACAATGAATTCGCGGCGTGGCTCAACCACATCGCCCATCAGCTTGGTGAACAAATCATCAGCATCATCCATCTCCGCCACGCGCACGCGCAAGAGCGAGCGGGCGTTGGGATCCAAAGTTGTTTCCCACAGCTGATCTGGGTTCATCTCGCCGAGGCCCTTGTAGCGTTGCATCGTAACGCCTTTACGGCCCGCAACAAAGACAGCGTCAAGCAATGACAGCGGGCCATGAATGACAGTTTCCGAATCCTTGCGCTTCAACTTCGAAACGCGGGCATAGATTTCCTGCAAATGTGTCGTCTTGCGATCAAGCCGCAAAGCCTCCTGGCTGGAAATCAATTTGCCATCGACATGCCAGCTTTCTTTGACGCCACGCAGTGTGCGCTCAAAGATCAATCCGCCGTCATCAGCCGTCAACCCCTGCCAGCCGCGATCCGTCTCTTCTGCCACGGCATCTAAGCGCTTGGCGATATAGGCCGCCGCACCTGCCGCGTTTTCAGTTGTCGCGATAACTTCGGGATTCAATGCGCCGGCAATGGCGGCCTGTTCAATGATGGAAACCGGATAGCGCGAATGCAACCCTTCGATCATTGATCGGATGGCAACAGCTTCTTCGACAACTGTGCGCAAATCGGCGCCAACGCGTTCAGAACCATCAGCCAGCACAAGCGTGGTGCCTTCCAGCCCCACATCAATCAAGTTGGATTCCAATGCCTTATTATCTTTAAGATATTGCTCCGATGAACCCCGCTTGATTTTATAAAGCGGCGGCTGCGCGATATAAAGATGTCCGCGCTCCACAACCTCGCGCATCTGGCGATAGAAGAACGTGAGCAGCAGCGTGCGGATATGGGCACCATCCACGTCGGCGTCGGTCATGATAATGATTTTATGATAGCGCAGCTTATCGGCATTGAATTCCTCGCGACCGATGCCTGTGCCCAATGCGGTGATCAACGTGCCGATTTCGGCTGAACCCAGCATCTTGTCAAAGCGTGCGCGTTCCACATTCAAAATCTTACCGCGCAAGGGCAACACGGCTTGGTTTGCGCGGTTGCGGGCTTGCTTGGCAGAACCACCAGCGGAGTCGCCTTCCACGATGAAGAGTTCGCACAAAGCGGCATCGCGCTCTTGGCAATCCGCCAGCTTGCCGGGAAGCGACGAGATGTCGAGTGCGCCCTTGCGCCGTGTGAGTTCGCGCGCTTTGCGTGCCGCTTCACGCGCTGCCGCCGCTTCGGCCACCTTGCCAACAATAGCTTTGGCCTCAGACGGATGTTCTTCAAACCACGCGCCCAACTGTTCGTTGACCAGACCTTCAACAACCGGGCGCACCTCTGATGACACCAGCTTGTCTTTGGTTTGTGATGAGAACTTCGGGTCCGGCACTTTGACGGAGAGCACGCAAGTCAATCCCTCACGCGCATCATCGCCCGTGATTGCGACTTTCTCTTTCTTCGCAATGCCGCTCTCGGCGGCATAGGTGTTGATGATCCGCGTCAGACCACCGCGAAAGCCCGCCAAATGCGTGCCGCCATCGCGCTGTGGAATGTTGTTGGTAAAACAAAACACGCTCTCATGATAAGAATCATTCCACCACAGCGCACATTCGATGCTGATGCCATCTTTCTCGCCAGTGATGAAGATAGGTTCTTTGATCAGGCCCTGTTTGGTGCGGTCCAGATAACGCACAAAGGCCGGAATGCCGCCTTCATAGAAAAGCTCCAGGACATGCGGTTCCACCCCGCGCTTGTCGGTCAGAGTAATGCGCACACCGGAATTCAAAAAGGCCAACTCACGCAGGCGGTGTTCCAGCGTGGCAAAATCGAATTCAGTTTTGGTGAAGGTTTCAGTGGAAGGCAGGAAGGTTACTTCTGTTCCGCGCTTGCCTTCGGATGTTCCCGTCACTTTCAGCGGCGCATCAGGAACGCCATGCGTGAAGGAAATGAAATGGCTTTTGCCTTCCCGGTGAATGGAAAGCTTCAGCGAAACCGAAAGCGCATTGACTACCGAAACGCCCACGCCGTGCAAGCCGCCCGAAACCTTATAGGAGTTCTGGTCAAATTTACCGCCCGCATGCAATTCAGTCATCACGATTTCAGCGGCTGAACGCTTGGGCACCACATCGTCATCTTGCTTGATCCCGGTGGGAATGCCGCGGCCATTGTCGGTGACAGTAACAGAACCATCGGCGTTCAAACTCACCGTGACCAAGGTGGCGTGTCCAGCCAGGGCTTCGTCGATGGCATTGTCGACAACTTCATACACCATATGATGCAGGCCCGAGCCATCATCCGTGTCGCCGATATACATGCCCGGCCGCTTGCGCACAGCATCAAGGCCCTTCAGAATCTTGATCGATTCTTCGCCATAGTCTGCCGATTTTTGATCATCGCTTGTCATGTACTGTTCCGTCTTTCACTTCGAAGCGACAAGCTTGATCGCCTGCCTCTTCAAATAAATTTTCATCCGTGCCTGTCATCCAAGCCTGCACGCCAAGCTCACGCAGCGCCGCAAACAAGCCCCGCCGCCGCGCCTCATCCAGATGCGCCGCCACTTCGTCGAGCAGTAAGATCGGTGCTGCCCCCAACACCTCGCACGCCGCCCGCGCTTGCGCCAAAACCAGACCGATCAACAAGGCCTTTTGCTCGCCCGTGGAACAGAGTTCCGCAGCGACGGATTTCGGGCCATGCAACACCGAAAAATCGGTGCGATGCGGGCCTGACAAGGTTCTTTGCTGGGCGCGGTCTGCCCCTCTCGAATCGCCCAGAATTCTAGCGTATTCGTCCTCGGCTTGCACGGCAGGTTTATGCGAAACCAGCTCCTCAATTTGCCCATGAAGCTGCAACACCCCCCAGGGAAATGGCCCTTGTGCGGCACCTGAGGCAAAGTGCCTTGCCAGTACACCTGTGGCCTCGTTGCGGGCCACAGCAATGGCCACAGCTTGTTCAGCCATCTGGGTTTCCAATGTGCTGAGCCAGGTGCGGTCCGCCCCCGGCTGTTGCAGCAGGGCATTCCTCTCCCGCATCAGTTTTTCAAAGGCCGCCACATGCCCGGCATGGGCCTCGTTAAAGCTCGCCACCATGCGGTCAAAGAACCGCCGCCGCTCGGACCCCGGCCCCATGAAGAGCCGGTCCATCGCCGGGGTGAGCCAGAGCATTTTCAAATGCGCCGCCAATGCGCCGGAGGATTTTTGCAACTGCCCGTCAATGGCCACTTTGCGCGAATGCACTTCGCCTTCCAGCACTTGGCGCTCAAAGCTGGTGCCCAAGCGAAATTCGCCCTCCGGCGTTTCAACCTCAGCAGCAACTGCCCAGCTGCCCGTGCCGTCCAGCCGCGCCAGCACCTGAAAATTCTGCGCCCGCAAACCCCGGCCCGGAACCAGCAGGGACACCGCTTCAAGAATATTCGTCTTGCCAGCGCCATTGGGACCAAAAAGACAAATAAGCCGCCCCACAGGCGCGAGCCGCAAGGCAGCATGATTGCGAAAATCTGTGAGGGTGAGGCGAGTGATGGAGAATGTGGGCATCAGGTCAATCTGCGCGCGGCCCCTCATCCGCCCTCTGGGCACCTTCTCCCCAGAGGGGAGAAGGGCGAAATATATTTATGTTCTCGCCCCTCGCCCCGCTTTCAGGGAGAGGGACAGGTGCGGCAGCGCCAGGGTAAGGGGCTCTTTCTTACACCCGCATCGGCATCAACACATAAAGTGACTTCGCATCCTTCGGGTCGCGGATCACGGTGGGCGAGCCTGCGTCATTGAATTCAAAGCGCATCGTCTCGGCCTTCACTTGGGCCGCCACGTCCAGCAGATAACGCGAGTTGAATCCAATCTCGATGGGCTCACGTTCATAAGACACCACGATCTCTTCTTCGGCAGAACCCGAGTCTGGATTATTGACCACCAAACCCAAACGGCCTTCGGAAAGATTGAGCTTCACCGCGCGGCTCTTTTCAAACGAGATGGTGGAAACACGGTCCACCGCTTCTGAAAACTGCTTGGTGTCGGCTTCCAAAATCTTGTCATTGCCACGCGGGATCACGCGTTCATAATCCGGGAAAGTGCCGTCAATGAGTTTCGAGGTCAGCACCAAGCGCCCAAAGGTGAAGCGAATTTTTGAGGATGAAATTGCCACTTCCACATCGCCGTCTTCGCCCTCGAACAATTTCACCAATTCCAAAACCGTTTTGCGCGGCACAATAATGCCGGGCATGCCGGAAGCGCCCACAGGCAAATCCATCTGACTCTGCGCCAGCCTGTGCCCGTCGGTAGCCACAGCGCGCAGCAAATTGCCCGAAGCCACTTCATGAAAATAAATGCCGTTGAGATAATAGCGCGTCTCTTCGGTCGAAATCGCAAAGCGCGTGCGTTCGATCAGAAAGCGCAAATCTGCTGCGGCCAACGAAAATGTATTGCCAAATTCGCCGCTCGACAGATCTGGGAAATCTTCCGGCGGCAAGGCCTGCAAGGCAAAGCGTGAGCGCCCTGCGATGATGGAAATGCGTCCCTTGTCACCTGCCTGATTGAGTTCAAGCTGCGCCCCATCGGGCAGCTTGCGCGTAATGTCATAAAGCATATGGGCAGGCACCGTGGCCGCCCCATCTTGGGCCACATCGGCGGGGACAGATTCAACGATCTCGATGTCAAGGTCCGTGGCGGTGAGCTTCACTTCCCCGCCCTTGGCCTGCACCATCACATTAGAGAGAATGGGAATCGTATTGCGCCGCTCCACCACGCTTTGAACGTGGCTGAGAGCTTTGAGAAAGGCCGATTTTTCGAGTGTGACGCGCATTGTACATCCAGTCCCCTTGGACGAGCGACAATGGCGAAATCGCGCAAGTTTTTCAAGTCTATTGCTGCTCAACCAACCTTATCAACAGGGCTAATTCACGCGCCAGCTTTTCATCACCCTTCATCTGCTCGTCAATCTTGCGAACCGCGTGCAGAACCGTCGAATGATCGCGCCCGCCAAAGCGGCGGCCAATTTCGGGCAGCGACCGCGCTGTCAGCTTTTTGGCCAGATACATGCCGATCTGCCGTGGTATCACGACTTCACGGGCCCGACGCGCCGAGAGAAGATCATTGCGCCCCACATTGAAGTGTCGGCTGACCACTTTGAGAATATCTTCAATCTTGATCCGGCCCAGATCGGCCGTGCCCGCCACATCGCGCAGCACCATTGAGGCCAAGTCTGCCGTGATCGGTGATTTGTTGAACTGTTGATAGGCAACGATCTTGTTCAATGCACCTTCCAGCTCACGGCCACCACCGGTGATCCGCTCTGCCACCAGATCGAGAATCTCCGGGCTGATCGCGGCGGCAGGATCAGTGCTCAACATCATCAGATGTTTGAAATCCAATATTTTGCGGCGTTGCACCAAGTCTGGCGCTTCAATATCCACCACCAACCCGCCCATCAGGCGCGAACGCATCCGTTGATCAATCGTGTCGAGCTGGGCCGGCGGCACATCGGCAGCTACCACCACTTGACGCTTGGAATCGACCAGCGAATTAAACGCATGGCAGAATTCCTGCTGCATGGCTTTGCCCTGCAGAAATTGAAAATCGTCGATCAGCAATACATCCACATTCTGAAACTGGTCTTTGAAAGCCAGCGTATCACGCGCCCGAATGGCATGGATAAAGCCATACATAAAGCGCTCCGCCGTCAACATCAGCACTTTGCGATTGGATTGCGTATCACGAATCCGCTTGGCTAACGCACAGAGAAGATGGGTTTTGCCCAGCCCCGCTGCCGAATGGATATAAAGCGGGTTAAAACTCAGCGCTTGGCCTGATGCCGCCCCCGCCACGCGCATCACTGCGGCATGGGCCAGCTGGTTGGAAATGCCCACAACATAATTATCAAAGTTCTGGCTTTCATCAGACGCAGCACCACGTTCTGGCATCAGCAAGGATTGGATGTGTGCTGCCGTAGCGCCATTGCGCTCCACGGGTTGAGACCGCACCACTTCAACCGCTGCCGCACGCAACGCTTCACCTTGTTGGCGCACGCGCACCAGAACCGACTGCAGCACGCCAAATTCACCCTCGGCGATCTTGCGCAGCTTGGCCACATAATGGTTTTCAATCCAGCTTTTGAGAAAGCGAGTGGGCACCGAAACCGTCAATTGTCCGCCCACCAGCTCTTCGGCATCCATGCGCGCAAACCAGCTGTTAAAGAGATCATCTCCCAATTCAGCCTTCAGACGCGCGGAAACCCGCTGCCACTGGTTTTTCAAGTCCACAATCGTCAGTGGAGTTTCAATTCGTACCGCTGCATTTTTCATTTATGTTTTGTCCATAGCTATACGGGCGCTCACCACGTGAACGCGACGCAAATTTGAATGTCTTGAAACGGGCACCACGCCCTCACAAAAGCTACAGACTAATCGACGTGTCTATACTCATCACAACTCCCCCAAACTGCGCCCAACAAGGCCCAGATTGCCGCTCTAAGTTATTGCCGATGCCACCAAGGCACAGACGCCCAACCGTTGATCTTGGGTGGATTGGCCTCCCCCCTGTCAACTTGAAGAAAACGCTAACCAAGCCAGCCTCCTTTAGGCAACAGGATTCAGCCAAAGGTCCGTACACGGAACATAACATTTTACATGAACTTACGAATTTGGTTTCAGAGCTGCGTGTAACAATTTGATTCTAAATGTATATTTTAGATGATTTGTAGGGTGTGCTTGACGGCGGCGCTCATATCTCCGGCTTGTCGGGCCGGAATTCTTAACTTTTTGTTAAGGACTTTCGTCCTGTAACTCAGGTCAAAAATGTAAGCGGTTGTTTTTAAAAGATATTGCCTGCCAACAAAGGTCAGTGCCCGGACCAAACAAAAGCGCCGCTGACAATGATCAGCGGCGTTCAACTCTAAATTGCTATTTGTTTTCAGCGACAAGCGCTTGAAACGATGCCCTGAATAAATCAGCCCTTCATGGCGCGAACGCGGTGCGTCAGGCGCGAAACTTTGCGCGACGCAGCGTTCTTATGCATGACACCCTTGTTGGCGCCGCGCATCAATTCAGGCGTTGCCACCTTGAGTGCGGTCTCAGCATCAGCCTTCTTACCGCCGGCGATGGCCTCTTCAACCTTGCGGACGGTGGAACGCACTTGGCTAATCCGGTTCTTATTGATTATGGTGCGGCGGGCCGAAACGCGGGTCGCCTTCTTGGCAGATGATGTATTGGCCATGTGTTATCCTGATAAACCTGTGTCTAAGCGTTAAATCTGAAATCTGGGCCGGGGTGGTTTCAAGGCAGTTCCAAGAAACGCTTCACAGCTTTTGAATGGCGGGCTTATAGTAAGCTAAACCACCGCCGTCAACCGCCGATTCTGGCCTTGTTCAGGAAAGCACACCCTTTGCCACTTTATCATGAAAACCGCCCTTGGGGTGCCTTCTATGTTTTGGACGAAAAGCCCGGCTTCAAGGTGAAGCGCATTGTGGTGAAAGAGGGCGGCAGGCTTAGCTTGCAAAGCCACAAGCACCGCAAGGAACATTGGACAGTTGTGGAAGGCACAGCCACGATCACCGTTGACGACAAAGTCGTGGCCATGACGCGCGGTGGTGCGATTGACGTTCCTCTGGGTGCCAAGCATCGGCTTGAGAACCTGCACAAGGGCGATGTCACCATCATTGAAGTGCAATTCGGCGATTATCTGGGCGAAGATGACATCATCCGTTACGACGACATCTATGCAAGAGCTTAAGCGCCGGATTGGCATAGACATTGGCGGCACGAAAATAGACGCCATCGTTTTCGATCCCGCCGATAAGATCATTTTCGAAAAGCGCGTGGACACGCCCAAGGCCTATGAGCCGCTGATCGCGGCCATCGCCGATCTGGTGAAAGAGGCTGGCGCTGGCAGTGTGGGCATTGGCGCACCCGGCTCTGCCAATCCTGCAACCGGCATTTGGCGCAATTCCAATTTCGTCGCTTCGAATGGCAAACCCATGGCCCGCGATTTGGAAGCCGCCATCGGCCGGCCCATCCGCATCGAGAATGATGCCAATTGCTTTGCGCTTTCGGAAGCCAAAGACGGGGCAGGCGCAGGTTATGGCGTGGTGGCCTTCTTCACACTGGGCACGGGCCTCGGTGGCGGCTTGGTGGTGGATGGCAAAATCATCCGCGGAGCCAATGCCGAAGCCGCCGAATTCGGCCACACCAGTTTGCCATGGATGACAGAAGAAGATTGGCCGCCGATCTATTGTTTTTGCGGCAAGCACGGCTGTGCGGAAATGTATGTCTCCGGCACGGGCCTGATCGGCGATTACAAACGCGTGGTGGGACCGGAACTCACTGGCCCCGAAATCATCGCCCGCGCCCGCGCTGGAGAAGCGGCGGCAGGGGCAGCGTTAAAGCGCCTGCAAAACCGCTTCGCCCGCATCTGCGCACAACTGCTGAACGTGATTGACCCCGATGTCTTCGTGATGGGCGGCGGCCTCTCAAGCTTGCCCGAACTGGTGGAAGACCTCCCGCCCCACATCGCAAAGTACACATTCTCCGGCGAAGCCAAAGCCAAGGTGCTGCGTGCCAAACACGGGGGCAACAGCGGCGTGAGGGGCGCGGCAAGGCTGTGGGGATAAGCTTAATGTTCATTGGTCCTCAATCGGGAGTCCCGGTCAATTGAGACTCTAATTCCCAATTCCAATTTCGATCGGAATATATCCGAGCAGTCCAAGCATCGTCGCTACTACGGCCAATCCATAAGCCGTACAGAGCAGCGGATAGTGCAGTGTCATCATTTTGTAAGGGCTCGGGCGATCTTTTCCTTCGGCCAAAGGCTTTGCAAACGCCAAAGGTGGCTGCCAATTTGTTCTTCTAAAGCCATGACGCGCCCAATCGCGCAGATCAACCAAATACCCTGTAAGATTTGAAAACAGCGCCCACAGGAAAGCTAACAGGCAATAAGCCAAGAAGATTTGGCGCGCCAAAATACGATACGATCCGTTGGTCAAAGGTTGGATATCGTGCAAACCAAACAGGGAAGGGACGACAAGCAAAAGCACCAATAGGAAAGCGGGCCATCTTAAATATTCGATCACCGAAGACATGCCTGCAGCCAATATCCACATGCGATTACGTCCTTGCATTGAAGATTCTCCAATTGAGACATTCGACAAGTCTGCTATCTATGGTTCAAGACTAGAGCCTTCCCCAATCTTGGTTATCCCCCAACTGGGGGAAGAGGCATTTCGTGTGCCGGTTTATTTTCGAATATTTGATTTGTGGAGTTTCGCTGATGCAGGACATCTCCAAATTCTCTGAGCTGGTTGGGAGTTTTTATGAAAGCGTTGCGGACCCCGCGCACTGGAAAGTCTCACTTGGTGCGATTTGTGATCATTTCGAAGGAAACATGACGACGCTTGCGGTGCATGAACCAGCAAAAAACCTCACGCGATTTGGGGCCTATTATGGCGATGCCAAAATGACAGAGCCCCTGGTTTCAAGCCATGCCGCAAATATGCCACTCTATTGCGTGATACCGCGCATGGAGATCGACGAAGCCATCGGCCTTGACACACTCTACGATTATTTCGGTCCCAATGGCCGCGAAGCGTTTTACGCCAGTGATTTTGGACAAAACTGGGCAGTTCCCAATCGTGTCGGCGATGGGCTCTGTTTGGCTTTGCTCAAACACGAAAGTAGAATTGGCACATTGGTGGTCACGACGGACATTGATCGGCGGCCAGTTTCAAAATCGGACCTGGATGAGCTTTCATTTCTCGCCCCCCATCTGCGTCGCGCCGTAACGATTGGCGATCTTTTTGAAACGGGACAACGTGAAAGCGCCATGTTCAAAGAGGTCATCAACCAGTTCAATGACGCGGTTTTTGTCGTTGCAACGGATATGAAATTGCTTTTCGCCAACCATGGTGGAGAGGCGCTGCTGAAATCCGGGCTCGCTGTACGGGCGGGCCACCATGCCTTGCGCTTTGAAAATGTGATGACACAAGATGCTATTGTCAATGCAGTTGCATTGGGAGAGCGCAACGAAGTGGCGCTGGGTGCCACAGGCATTGGGGTGCCGATTGTCAAAGGGCTGAGGCCGGCACTTGCCCACGTCCTGCCGCTCAGCCGCCGATCAGTGGCGTCGCAATTCCACAATCACGCCGCAGCTGCCATTTTTATTGGCCAAGCTGGCAGCCGACCCATGCCTATCATCGATGCGATGGCAGCCCTTTTTGGTTTCACGCCAAATGAAAAGCGCGTAGCGCTGCAGTTGGTTGAAGGCAAGACACGGCGACAGATTGCCCGTTCCGGTGCTGTGCTTGAGAGCACGATAAAATCGCAAATGGAAGCCGTTTATGGAAAAGCTGGTGTTTCCGGCCAACGCGCTCTCATCAACCTCATTCGCGATTTGACGCCAAATGTGAGGTCAGAAAAACGATAGCTGACCAGCGTCCCGCCGCTGGCATCAATTCCAATAGGCACACCACTTCAGCACGTCCCTTTTTCTGAAATTGTGTAGTAATCTAGATCAGCCAGACTTTGCGTGTGGTCAAGGCCTATTCTGCGCGAAAAACCAAGATCATCAAGGGTGTCCTCGTCAAAACTATCAAGCAGCAATTTCATTGTCCGATTTTTGCGTTTTGCGTGTTGCCAGACCATTGCCGCTCTCAAAGCACCAGATGAAAAATCATGTTCCATGGCCATGCCCCCCAAATGCTGAATGCTGTGTCAATGCAAGTTCTTGAGAAAACCAGCGCAGCAGCGTCATTTGCAATCGTTAGGGGCGCCTTGCCCAATATTCATCCACCAGCTGGCGGATGCAGCATTATTAGTCGGATCTTTTGTAGCGAGCTATCGCAATTCCAGTTGAATCTAAACCTTCTCCCACTTCTTGCTCTTCTCGCTCTTAAAGAACGCATCAATTATCTTCATGTTCTTGATCGCGTCAACCACACCCCAGGTCGGTTTCGCGCCGCTCCTAATCGCGCGCCCGAAGGTTTCGGCTTGCAGTTGATATTGATCGCTCACCGGATAATCATGCTATTGGCCGACATTCATGCTTCTGCACTGGACGAACGGGCGATTGGGCTGATTGGCGCCCTCTTCGTATTTATGGATAAAGCGCGAAAAGTTCTTTACACTTGTCATGCTCACTCAATGTATCATCAGCATTTGGACTGAATGAACGGAACGTGCCACCTAAATCATACTGTTCCATATACGCGCGCCTGAATTGTACCATAGGCAATGCGGCCGGCCTCCAATAGAGCGTGGCAACTGTCCATCCTGGGTTCAGCATCACCGGGAAATAGGTAACAACGCAGCTATAGCCGTCACGCCCTGTAACTTCATACACATTTTCTTCAAATTCAGTCAGAACAACTACAGTCAAGATAAATGCGGCAATCGGCGACAGAACTACTAGAAGCGCACTTACTAGGCTTGGAATCAGATTTAGTTTCAAGCGCCAAAAACATCCTGCGAAGATATAGAGACCGCACAGGCCACAAATCATAAATGCGACATTTCCATAGGGATATAAAAATCTTAACCCCAGCGCCGACATCAGAATTGGCAAGGCCACTATCACAGTTGCAAAAGCCAGAGCGACATGAAATGCTTTTTGCGAATGCCGGACGACATAAGCCGTGGCAGCAATGACCAAGAGCGCTAGCAGTATTGGCACCAATAACTGGACGAGGAGCAATTTCATTCGTGTTGCCGCGCAGTAATTGACGACCCAGTCACACCTTCTCCCACTTCCCCGTCTTCTCACTCTTAAAAAACGCATCAATGATCTTCATGTTCTTGATCGCGTCATCCACGCCCCAGGCGAGCTTCTTGCCGCTCCTAATCGCCCGCCCAAAAGCTTCGGCTTGCAATTGATATTGATCGCTCACCGGATAGGTGAACATCTGGCCCTGGTTCATCTCCATGCCCTGCACGAACAACCGGTTCGGCTTGTCGGGCGGGGCGTTGAAGGGGATTTCAACCTCGATGCGGCCCTTGGTACCCATGATGTGAACGCGTTGATAGGGCGCCAATTGCGTTGAGATCGTAAAGCTCAAATGCCGCCCCTTGCCGAAGTCGGCCAATCCACCCATCAGCCGGTCCGTCTTGAACTTGGGGTCGCGGTCAATGGTGCCGGTGACACGCGTGGGCTCGGCCCCAAAGATGTAGCGCGCCACGGTGATCGGATAACAGCCGATATCGAGAAGACCGCCGCCGCCGATCCCCGCCATGTTGCGCACATTCTTGGGGTCATTGTTGAAATAGGAGAACAAGACCTGCATGGCGCGCACTTCGCCGATCTCGCCCGCCTGAACGCGTTTGCGGGCGTCAATCCATTGCAGCGCATGGCGCACCATGAAGGCCTCGGCAATCATCACCTTGCGGGGTGCCTTCTTCAGCTTGGTCGCTTCCTTGGCGGTGATGGCGATGGGTTTCTCACACAGCACATGCTTGCCATGCTTGGCCGCCAGCAAAGTGAGCGGCACATGCAGATGATTGGGCAGGGGGTTGTAAACCGCCTCAATCTCGGGATCCGCCAGCATTTCCTCATAAGAGCCATAGGCCTTAGGAATGCCCAGCTTACCCGCCCATTCCTGTGCTGATTTGAGGCTGCGCGATGAGATGGCTACAATCTCAATGTCCGGGCTTTTCAACATGCCGGGCAGCACTTTGGCCACGCCGATATTGGCTGTTGAGATCACGCCCCATTTCACTTTTGTCATCGCAGCACCTCGATTAATTTCTGTTTAGGTTGCGCCTTGGCCCAACACCTGTCGCAAACCACATGCACTTTGACGGTTTTAAGACGCTTTCGCAACGGCATTGCCTTGACGACATGTGTCTAAAGTCGTTTGATCGCCCCATGTCATCAGGGAGAAACAAATGACAAAATTGATTAGCAAAACTTTGGGCGCCTTGGCTTTGGCCTCCAGCCTCTTCGGCCTTTCAGCCATTGCACAAGCCGGCGACGCCGCTTCTTGCCAGACCGTCAAAATGTCGGACATTGGCTGGACCGACGTCACCGCCATCACCGCCCTCACCGGCGCGATGTTGGACACCATGGGCTATAAGGGCGACATCAAGCAGCTCGCCGTGCCTGTCACCTTCGCCTCCATGAAGAACAAGGACATTGACGTGTTCCTTGGTAACTGGATGCCTTCCATGGAAGAAGACATCAAGGCCTATACCGCCGATGGCACAGTTGAAACCGTGGCCGCCAACCTGCCCACCGGCGCATTCTATACGCTGGCTGTGCCGGAATATACCTATGCCAAGGGTCTGCATGACTTTGCCGACATTGCCAAGTTCAAGGACAGTTTACACGCCAAGTTCTTCGGCATTGAGCCGGGCAATGATGGCAACCGCCACATCCTCGATATGATCAAGGATGCCAAGTGGAAGCTGGATGGTTTCGAACTGGTCGAAAGTTCTGAAGCCGGAATGCTCTCACAGGTCGCCAAATCCACCCAGAACAAGGAAGACATCGTCTGGCTGGGCTGGGCCCCGCATCCGATGAACGCCAACTTCAAGATGAAATATCTCACGGGCGGCGATGACCTCTTTGGCCCCAACATGGGCGCTGCCGTGGTCAATTCCACCGTGCGCAAAGGCTATCTCGCCGAATGCCCCAACGTGGGCAAGCTGGTAAAGCAGCTGAAGTTTGAAGTGGGCATGGAAAACCAGGTCATGGGTGAAATCCTCGACAAGAGCGTCGACCCCAAGGTGGCCGCAGTGGCTTGGGTGAAAGCCCATCCCGATGCGCTCAAGGGCTGGCTTGACGGTGTGACCACTTTTGATGGCAAGGGCCCAGCCCTCGATGCCGTGAAAAAAGGCCTTGGCCTCTAAGATGTTTTAATGACAATCTGAAAGGCGGGCCCGCAAGGCTCGCCTTTTTTATTCAACTCCCCCGTTTGAAGGGGAGACACACAGTTACAGGGGCAACAACGCATATGGATCAGATCTTCAATCTGTCTTTCATTCCCAAAATTCCATTGGGGCCTTATGGCAAGGTGATTTTCAGTTGGTTCACCTTGAATTTCGATTGGTTCTTCCGTGGCCTGGCCTGGCTGATCGGCCTGGTGTTGGATGGCCTGGTGAACACTTTGCTCGCGGTTCCGCCCGTTCTATTGGTGCTGATCTTCGCCGCCATCGCCTATGCGCTGCAACGATCATGGAAACTGGCGCTGGGCACGTTGCTGGGCTTCCTGTTGATGTATAATCAGGGCCTGTGGAAAGACACCGTTCAAACCCTGGTTCTCGTTTGCGCATCCACTCTGGTCTCCATGTCCATTGGAGTGCCCATGGGCATTTGGGCCGCACACAGCCCCAAAGTCTGGCGCGTGTTGAACCCGATCCTCGATCTCATGCAGACCATGCCCACTTACGTCTATCTTATTCCAGCGCTCATTCTCTTTGGTCTCGGTATGCCATCGGGCATGTTGGTGACCATCATTTTTGCAGCACCCGCTCCCTTGCGCATGACTTATCTGGGCCTTACTTCGATCCCGAAATCGCTGATTGAAGCCGGGCAGAGTTTTGGCGCAACCAAAAGCCAGCTCTTGTGGAAGGTGGAATTGCCTGCAGCACTCCCCACCATCATGGCGGGTGTCACCCAATGCATCATGCTATCGCTGTCCATGGTGGTGATTGCAGGCTTGATTGGTGCTGCGGGCCTTGGCAGCCAAGTGGTGCGCGGATTGAACCAAATGAACATTCCACTGGGCGTTGAATCGGGAACTTGCATCGTCATCCTCGCCATTATCCTGGACCGTGTCACCCGCCTTCACACAGGAGCTGCAAAATGAGCACGGCCGTCGCTTTCAAAAACGTTGATATTTTCTTTGGCGCTCATGTGCCTGAAGCCTTGGCCATGTATGACAAGGGCGCGGCGCGTTCCGAGATCTTGGACAAGACGCAAACCGTGCTTGGCTGTGCGGCTTGTTCGCTGGAAGTGAAAGAGGGCGAGATCAGCGTACTGATGGGGCTTTCCGGTTCCGGCAAATCCACATTGCTGCGCGGTGTGAATGGCCTCAACCATGTGACACGCGGTGCCATCGAAGTGAACGACGGCAGCAAGATGGTGGATGTTGTCTCCTGCGATGAAGCTACGCTGCGCCGCATCCGCCAGAAAAATGTGGCCATGGTGTTCCAACAATTTGGTTTGCTGCCTTGGCGCACTGTGGCCGAAAATGTCGGCCTCGGGCTAGAGCTTGCAGGTGTGCCTGATGACGAGCGCAAGGCCAAGGTGGACAAGCAGTTGAAGCTGGTGGGCCTTGATCAATGGGCCGGCAAATATGCCCATGAACTTTCAGGCGGCATGCAGCAACGTGTGGGCTTGGCGCGGGCCTTTGCCACCGAAGCGCCAATCTTGCTGATGGATGAGCCCTTTTCAGCACTTGATCCTTTGATCCGCACCAAATTGCAGGATGAATTGTTGCAACTTCAAAAGACGCTGAAAAAGACCATCGTCTTTGTGAGCCATGATTTGGAAGAGGCCCTCAAGATCGGCAACACCATCACAATCATGGAAGGTGGCCGTATTGTGCAATCGGGCAGGCCAGAGGATATCGTGTTGCGCCCCGCCAATCCTTATGTGCGTGACTTCATCGCCAATGTGAATCCGCTCTCGGTACTCACCGCATGGAATGTGATGCGCGGAGTGCATGAATTGGAGAAAGACAAGGGCGGTTGGATTTGGCTGGACAGGCGCAAGACCACGCGCTTCAAACTTGGCAAAGACAAACGTGTCACATCAGTGGAGCGGGACGGCCAAAAGGCGGAATGGATTTCCTGCGTGGAGGCCGAGAAAATTTTCGACGTGAAAGACAAGCCTGTGTTCTGGGCGACGCCGGGCACCAGTTTGAAAACCGTGATGCTGGCCATGCACAAATCCGAAACAGCACCTGTGGCTTTGTTCAACGATGACAGCACCTTCGCAGGTGCCATCGGCGTGAGAGATGTGTTGCGCGCGGTGTTGAAGAGGGAGAATTAACTTATCCTCCCCTTCGGGGGAGGTGGCGCGAAGCGCCGAAGGGGTTGGTGGCCGCAGTGCAATCGCCCCTCAGTCGGCTGTGCCGACAGCTCCCCCTCCGGGGAGCATTCTATTGGAACCTCTTCCCAGCTCCCAGCGGCCCCACGCCCAGCACACCTGCAATCGTCTGGCCGATATCCGAAAACGTGTCGCGCAACCCAACCGAACCCGGCTTCTGCATTGGGTTAAACCACAGCACCGGCACGCGCTCCCGCGTGTGATCTGTGCCCTTGAAGCTCGGGTCATTGCCATGATCAGCGGTGATGAAAAGATGATCATTTGGCCCCACCAGGTGAATGGCCTTGCTGAGCCAGTGATCAAACTGTTCCAGCAATTTGCCATAGCCCATCACATCCCGCCGATGGCCGAAGTCGGTATCGAAGTTGACGAAATTCACCATCAGGAAGCCGCCGTCTTTCAGCTTGGGCATTTCGCTTTCAGTCGTGGCCATCAAGGCCTCGATGCCCGCCACCTTACATTCGCGGCCCGTGCCAGAATGGGCATAGAGATCGCCGATCTTACCAATGGCGCAAACATCGTGGCCCGCTTCGGAAAGCACATTCAGCAACGTGGGCTGCGGCGGCTGCACTGAATAGTCTTTGCGGTTGCCGGTGCGCTCAAAAGTCTTCGCCGTCTCACCCAAAAATGGCCGCGCAATCACCCGGCCAATATTGAGCGCATAGGAAAGCTCGCGTGCGATGGCACAAACTTCATAGAGTCGCTTCAAGCCGAAATGAACCTCATGCGCGGCAATTTGGATCACACTGTCAACGCTGGTGTAGATGATCGGCTTGCCTGTGCGCAGGCTCTCTTCACCAAAATCCTCAATCACCTGCGTGCCCGAAGCATGGTCCATGCACAAAAGCCCCGGCAGTTTTGCGCGGGTGGTCAGCTCATCCATGAAATCTTGTGGAAAAGCCGGAATGGTGGTGGGGAAATAGCCCCAGTCTTTCACCAAAGGCACACCTGCAATTTCCCAATGCCCGGTGACGGAGTCCTTGCCCTTGGAAACTTCGCTGACCGCACCATAGCGCCCGATGACATGCGTGGCAGCGAATGGATTTGTGCCGCCCGCAACTGCCGCAGCGTGGCCAAGGCCAAGTCGCGCCAAAGTTGGAACATAAGGCTTGGCCTGTTCCCATACATGGCCGAAAGTGTTCGAACCCTCATCACCAAAAGCCGCAGCATCCGGCGCATGGCCAATGCCAAACCCGTCCATGATGAAAAGAAAAGCGCGGCTCATGGTGCTAGTCGCTCAAGGATTAGTGGGCTAGCTTTAGAGGGTGTGCCGATCTGATAGGCTTGTTTCACTATCGCCGCCGCTTTCACGAACGAAGCTTCATCTCTGGCATGGACCATAGCAAGAGGAATGTGAACGTTTACCAAATGGTTTTTCCCAACGAGTTGAGCAAGCCCCACCGTGTGATCAATTTTGTCTTCGGCGCGGCGGCGGCCACCTCCAAGTTCAATTACTGCCAATCCCAGATCTCGGGTGGCAATAGAAGCAACTAATCCCTCCGATTCCGCGTAGACGGGTCTGATGATCGGAGCACGAGGCAGATGATTGAATGGGTCGTCCATGAAATCTATTGGGCCGCCAAGTGCGGCAATCATCCGCCCAAAGATTTCTGCGGCTTTTCCAGAAGTAAGTGCCAGCTCCAGTTTCGCTCTGGCTTCTTCCTTTGTCAGTGAAGGTTTTGTATTTAACAGCAACTCCATGCCAAGGCGAATTGTCACCTCTTTAGTTCTGCTGTCATACAAGGTACCCTTCAAAAATTCGGCCGCATGAAGTACCTCAAGAGAATTGCCCGCGAAGCAGGCCAAGGGCTCATCCATGTCCGTGATCAGCGCCGTGGTTTTCAATCCCGCACCGTTGGCCACACTCACCAGAGATTTTGCCAGAGCCACCGCATCCTCGCGCTTGGCCATGAAGGCGCCTGAACCGCATTTCACATCCATCACCAGATGCTGCAAACCTGCTGCCAGTTTTTTGGACAAGATCGAAGCGGTGATCAGCGGCACGCTTTCAACTGTGGCCGTCACATCGCGGATGCCATAGAGGCGTTTGTCGGCAGGGGCGAGATCAGCCGTTTGCCCGATGATGGCGCAGCCCACCTCGCGGGTCACCTTGCGGAACAGGTCATTGTCTGGCGCCGTGGTATAGCCGGGAATGGAATCCAACTTGTCCAGCGTGCCACCCGTGTGGCCAAGGCCACGCCCGGAAATCATCGGCACGTAACAGCCGCAAGCCGCCAACATGGGGGCCAGCATCAATGAGACATTGTCGCCAATGCCGCCGGTGGAATGCTTGTCCACCACGGGCCCCGGCAAATCCCATCGGAGAACCGTGCCCGAGTCACGCATCGCCAAAGTCAGGCCCACGGCTTCATCGGCACTCATGCCTTTGAAGAACACCGCCATGGCAAAGGCTGCCACCTGACCCTCGGAAACCGTACCATTCGTCAGCCCGCTGATGAAATCCTTGACTTCGGCGCTTGTCAAAGCGCGGCCATCGCGTTTGGCGCGGATGACTTCTTGGGGCAGCACTATTTCATGTCCTTGAAATAGCGCGTGAGCAACCGTTGCATGGCGGCAGCAGCTTTCATGCCTTCGCGTTTGGTTTCTTCGTGGCTAGGCGAAGAGCCTTTGAGGCCC
>JAYWAB010000109.1:0-14369 GCA_043782835.1 Aestuariivirga sp. | reverse complement strand
CCCTCACGCATTTGCGCGATTTGGGCAACACAGTGATTGTGGTTGAACATGATGAGGACGCCATTCGTTTGGCGGATTATATGCTCGACATTGGCCCCGGTGCTGGCGTCAACGGCGGTCACATCGTGGCGCAAGGCACACCTGATCAGGTGATGGCGAACCCAGATAGTTTGACGGGCCAATATCTCACGGGCTTTCAGCAAGTGCCTATTCCAAAAAGCCGCCGCAAGATTGATCCCAAGCGCATGATCAAGGTGAAGGGGGCCCGCGCTAACAATCTCAAGAATGTCACCGCCGAAATTCCACTGGGCGTGTTCATTTGCGTGACAGGCGTTTCCGGCGGTGGCAAATCCACTTTAGTTGTCGACACCATGTACCGCGCGCTGGCCCGCAAACTGATGGGCACGCGTGAAGCGCCACTGGCCCATGATGACATCAAAGGCACCGAACATCTCGATAAGATCATCGAGATTGATCAAACAGCGATAGGCCGCACGCCGCGCTCAAATCCGGCCACGTATACGGGCGCGTTTACATTTATCCGCGATTGGTATGCTGGCCTGCCCGAAGCCAAAGCGCGCGGCTATGGCCCAGGGCGCTTTTCATTCAACGTCAAAGGCGGGCGCTGCGAAACCTGCCAGGGCGATGGCGTGATTAAAATCGAAATGCACTTCCTGCCGGATGTCTATGTCACCTGTGATGAATGCAAAGGCAAACGCTATAACCGCGAAACGCTGGAAGTGAAGTTCAAAGACAAGTCTATCGCCGACGTACTGGATATGACGGTGGCCGAAGCCGCTGAGTGTTTCCGCGCCGTGCCTTCCGTGCGCGATAAAATGCAAACGCTGGAGCGCGTGGGGCTCGGTTATATCAAAGTGGGCCAGCAAGCGACAACGCTCAGCGGCGGCGAAGCCCAGCGCGTGAAACTGGCCAAGGAACTTTCGAAGCGCGCCACAGGCCGCACATTGTATTTGCTGGACGAGCCGACAACGGGCTTGCATTTCCATGACGTCAGGAAGCTCCTCGAAGTGCTGCATGAGCTGGTGGACCAAGGCAACTCCATGGTGGTGATCGAGCATAATCTGGAAGTGATCAAAACCGCCGATTGGGTGATCGACATGGGTCCCGAAGGCGGAGACGGCGGCGGCGAGATTGTTGCAGTGGGCACGCCGGAAGATGTGGCCAAGAATCCCAAGAGCTATACGGGGCAGTATTTGAAGGACGTGCTGGGGCGCGCAAGGAAAGAGGCGGCGGAGTGAGCGAGACATTTCACATCGTGAAAGAACTGGTGAATGCCGGAAAATTCCGCGTCTCCCAACATGGTGATGAGGAAATGCGTGAAGATGCGTTATATCTAACCGCACTGTTGAATTCTTTATCAACTGCCACGGTAGTTGAAGATTATCCAGACGCGTGGAAAGGGCCAAGCGTGCTCCTCCTTCAGGAATTTGAAGGTATGAAGTTTCATGCTATATGGGGCCTGAGCAAGTCTGAGCCAAACATTGCGACAATTATCACCGCTTACGTGCCTGATACAACGAAATGGAACACTGCATTGACGAAAAGATCAAAGCCATGAACCACTGCATCACGAAGACCATCCGTGAAGGCCACTTGATGGCTGAGGTCAAAGTTACGCTGATCCCTGATGACGGGGCATGGGGGCCATATTTTTCTGCCGAAGATGCGCTGAAGCTGGAGCGTGTTCGGTTGGCATTACGGGCTGGGGATAAGGTAGCTGCTGCAAAGGACGCGATGGTTTTTGAAGTGGCCATGGTTTCTGCTGAGTGAGCATGTTTGAAACGGCCACGCTGCTCCCCTTCCTCATCCGCGCCAAGAAGGCTACTTATATCGGCTCTGGCGCGAAACTGCCTTCGTCGCGCCCAGACTCGCATGATCTTGCTTACAGCGAAGGCGAACTCACTTACCGCGACTCCTATTTCGGCGGCACAGATTTCATTGGCCAGGAATGTGTATGGGATCGCGGCGCACCCATTTGGTCGATGGCTTATTATGGCTACATCCTGCGACCCAACTTGATCAACGGCGCACAGGCTGCGGCACTCTTGCGGCAAGCTCTATCTCAGCCGCAATCACAAGGCCGCTTGCTCGACAATTTGGAATTCAGCTTAGACGAGATGCACTATGCAATTGCCTCGCAAGGAACAGTGGATCATTTTTCTGGCCGCGAGACCATCACCGTCCAAGACGATTTGGCTTATGCGTTGGATTATTTCGGCGGAATGATAAAGCTCTAACCCCTCACCAAACCACTTCCGCCCCAAGCTCCCGTAGCTTCGCGTCCACCGTCATGATCGGCATATTTTCCACGATGGACTGCGCCGCGAGCAGGCGGTCGAAGGGGTCACGATGTTCGCCCACCAACAACCCTGAAGCCAAGCCATGGGCATGGCTCACCTGCAATTGAATATATCCAAAATCGTTGCATATGTTTTCAAAATTTTTGACTATGCCAGCGGCCTCTGGCAGTTTGCCAATGCGCACTTTTGTAGAAAGTTCAAAGGCTGAAACACTGCTGACATAAATTTTGTTTGCGGGATCCAAAAGCCATTCACGGTGTCGCGCATGAATACGCTTGTCAGACAATAAAATCCAAATCAGCGCATGGGTATCAAGAATCAGTTCCATGCCTGCCTTCCCAAGCCGCAAGCTCCTCTTCCGGCAAAGGATCGAAGAAAACCGAATCAGGAATAGGATCAATCAACCCCTTCCAAGCTCCATAGCCGCGTGACTTTGGCAAGGGCGGCGTGATGGCGCTCAGCCGCGCAATCTCTTTATTGCCCCGCGCGATTACAATCTCCTCGCCTGCTTCAACTTGCTTGAGCAGTTTGGAAAGATTAGTCTTGGCCTGATGAATGGTGACAACGGTCATATGTTTAGGTTAGCTAACCAGTTAGCTAACGTCAAGCCAACGCAATGCGTTTGACATGGTGAGCGATCTCCGCCTCGTCCTCATCCGCGCCAAGAAGATCACTTATGCGGGCGGTGCCGTAAAACGTGCTTCATCACACCCTGCGTGACAGCCACACTCCAATCACGCCACACAGCGCCACCAAACCGCCGCGCAAAATCCACGGGCTTTGGTCAATCATGAAGCTATTTTCTGGATAGCGAATATAACCTGCCCCTTGGCCGGCCCAAATCAGGCCGACCAGGACCACCAAAACACTCAAAACAAACAATACGATTCTTGCGATTTTCATAAAATAACGATGAAGCAAAACCGCGTCACACTCAACCGCAACATCAGCCCTTCACCAGCTTCGGCTTTTCGCTGTAGAGGCTGGGGAACAGGTGGCTCAGATCCTTCACCTTCGGAATATCGTTATAAGCGATATAAGGCTGGGTGGGATGCAGCGTCAGATAGTCCTGATGATGATCTTCGGCCGCATAAAAGGCTTTTGAAGGTTCAATCGTCGTCACCATTGGGGCTTTGAAAACGCCAGCCTTGTTCAGCTGATCGATATAGGCCCGCGCCACCTGGGCCTGGGCTTCGCTTTCGGGGAAAATCGCCGAGCGATATTGCGTGCCACTGTCCGGCCCCTGATAATTCAGTTCCGTCGGATTATGCGCCACGGAGAAATAGATTTGCAACAACGTGGCATAGTTTATCACTTGCGGATCAAAAGTGATCTCAACCGCCTCAGCATGGCCACTCTGGCCACCACTCACCGTATCATAATTTGCCGTATCGGCCTTGCCGCCCGCATAGCCCGAGACCGCGTTTTGCACGCCCTTCACATGTTGAAACACACCCTGAACGCCCCAGAAACAGCCCCCGGCAAGCACGGCTTTCTCTAGCCCCGCGCCGGTGGCTGGCTCGGCCAATGCAGCGGCAGGAACAACCACCGCATTTTCTGCCATAGCATGAGATGCAACAAGGCCAGTAGAAAGCGACGTTGCCAGCAGAATGGCGGCAAGAATGGATTGAGGTTTAAATTTCAGCATGTTCAATCTCCGGTGTGAGGCAAAGCGATTAATTTAACTTACCTCAACATGTGGTCTCACCACCGCGAAGTAAAGTCACTCTGCTTCAACACAACGTGACCACGGCGCGATCCTGTAGTATCACTCAACCGTCACACTCTTGGCCAAATTGCGCGGCTGGTCCACATCTGTACCCAGGAATACGGCAGCATGATAAGCCAGAAGCTGCACGGGGATCGCATAGATGAGCGGACTAATAAACGCATGGGCGTGAGGCACATGAATGTGTTTGAAAGTTTTATGCGCATTTTGTTTATGGGCTTTATCATCAGTGATTAGCACAATTTTGCCGCCGCGCGCCGCCACTTCCTCCATATTCGAAATCGTCTTCTCATAAAGCTCATCGCGCGGTGCAATCACGATGACGGGCACGTGCTCATCAACCAATGCAATGGGGCCATGTTTGAGCTCGCCCGCCGCATAGCCTTCCGCGTGAATATAAGAAATCTCCTTCAACTTCAGCGCACCTTCCAAAGCCATTGGATAATTCAGGCCACGTCCTAAGAATAACACGTCGCGTGCTTTGGAAATCTCCTGCGCCACAGCAGCGATAGCTTTTTCTTCCTTCAATACCTCCGCCATATGGCGCGGCGCTTCGATTAATGCCGTCACATATTCTTTCTCTTGCACAGGTGAAAGTGTGCCACGCAATTTGCCAGCCAGCAGTGCTAGGCAAGCAACTACGGCCAATTGACACGTCGTCGCCTTTGTCGATGCCACGCAGATTTCAGGCCCGGCATAAGTCCGAAGCACCAGTTCAGCTTCACGCGCGATGGTGGATTCAGGAACGTTGACGATTGCCGCCGTATGCTGCTTGTTGGCCTTGCAATAGCGCAGCGCTGCCAAAGTGTCGGCTGTCTCGCCTGATTGCGAGATGACAATGGCCAAACCATTTTCCGACATAGGCGCTTCGCGGTAACGGAATTCGGAAGCCACATCCACGTCAACTGGAATGCGAGCAATCCTCTCAAACCAATATTTTCCGACCAGGCCCGCATGATAAGCCGTGCCGCATGCGGTGATCGAAATGCGGTTAAGTTTGGCAAAATTAAACGGCAATTTCGCGGGAACCTTCACGGTCTTTGTCGCAAAATCAATATATTCGGCCAGCGTATGGCTGACCACTTCCGGTTGCTCTGCAATTTCCTTGGCCATGAAATGGCGGTGATTGCCCTTATCCACCATCATCGAAGACGCTTGGCTATAGGAGATCGGGCGGATCACCTGACGGCCTTCGCCGTCAAAAATCTGGAAGGATGTGCGCTTCAAAGCAACCCAATCGCCATCTTCCAGATATGTGATCCGATTGGTGAAAGGCGAAAGCGCAATGGCATCGGAGCCCAAATACATCTGACCTGCGCCATGGCCAATTGCCAAGGGCGGACCATTGCGCGCACCGATCAACAAATCTTCCTCGCCTTTGAACATGATCGCCAGCGCAAAGGCGCCATGGAGCCGCGCCAAAACCGTACGAACTGCGTCAATAGGCTTTGCGCCCTTGGCGCGCTCCTGCGCCAGAAGATGCGCCACGACCTCTGTATCCGTCTGTGATTCAAATTTATAACCCGCTGCAATCAGCTCGGTTTTAAGCTCGCCAAAGTTTTCGATAATGCCATTGTGAACAATCACCACATCGCCTGATATATGCGGATGTGCGTTCACCTCATTGGGTACGCCATGCGTGGCCCAACGTGTATGGCCAATGCCAGAGGTGCCCTGCAATGGTTGCTCAATCAATTTGGCTTCAAGATTGCGCAGTTTTCCGGGCGCACGACGTCGCTCAATCTTGCCGCCTTCTAACGTGGCCACGCCAGCGGAATCATAGCCGCGATATTCCAAGCGGCGCAGCGCCTCCACAATATCCATCGCAACAGGCTTGAGCCCGAGAATGCCAACGATCCCACACATATCGAACTCCTATGATTTTTTCTTGGCGTCTTTGGCCGCCTGTTTAACGGCGCGGTAACGCTTGGCCCAGCCCTCTTTGATTTGTAATTCAGGCCGCGACATGGCTAAAGCATCAGCAGGGACATTACGCGTGATCACGCTGGAAGCCGCAATATTCACCCCTGAGCCAATCTTCACCGGAGCCACCAGGGATGTGTTTGAACCGACAAACACATTCTCACCAATATCCGTTAGATGCTTGCCATAGCCATCATAGTTGCAGGTGATCGTGCCCGCACCGATGTTGCTGCCAGCGCCCACCACAGCATCCCCGATATAGGAAAGATGATTGGCCTTGACCCCTTTGCCGATCTTGGCCTTCTTGATTTCCACATAATTGCCGATATGCGCATTCTCGCCTATCTCAGCGCCGGACCGCAACCGCGCAAACGGGCCGATGCGCGCACCATTGGCAACCACACAGCCTTCCAAATGAGAAAAAGCAAAAATCTCCACGTTGTCACCTACTTCAACGCCCGGTCCGAACACGACATTGGGTTCAACCAAAACATCTTTGCCCAGCTTGGTATCAGCGGAGAAATAAACGGTGTCCGGGTCAACCAAAGTGGCCCCCTGCTCCATCGCGGTACGACGCGCTTCGCGTTGAAAAGCCCGCTCCAAAACTGAAAGTTGATTGCGATCATTCACACCAGCCACTTCTGTTTCATCACACGCACAGAGTGCCACTTTGGTTTTGGCATTATTGGCCAGCTTCACCAGATCAGTAAGATAATATTCGCCTTTGGCGTTCTTGTTCGAAAGCTTGGGAATGATCGTCCAGAGCAATCTATTGTCGATTGCGATGATGCCGGAATTGCATAGTTTTATTTTTCTTTCCTTGGCCGACGCATCCAATTCCTCGCGAATGTCGGTGATCGCTTTGTTCGTGCCGATCAAGCGGCCATAGCCCATAGGATTTTCAGTCACAAAACCCAAAACAGCCATGCGGTGCTTGGCATCCAGTTTTGAAAGCAACTCTTTCAAAGTCTCAGTTTGGATCAAAGGCACGTCGCCATAAAGAATCAGAACCGTGCCCTCGAAATCTGCCAAGGCGTCATGCGCCATCGAAACAGCATGGCCAGTGCCCAACCGCTCCCGCTGTTCGGCAAAGCCACACCCAGCCATAACGCCCAAAGCTTCCTTTTGCACCGAGGCCATATCAGGCCCATGCACGACCACGGCCTTGGATGCGCCCAAAGCTTTGCCGGCGTGCAAAACATGCGACAGCATGGAACGCCCGGCAATTTTATGCAGAACCTTAGGAACAGCAGATTTCATCCGCGTGCCCATGCCCGCCGCCAAAACCACCAGTGCCAGTTCACTCATCTTCGCCCCTTTGTGCGCTGCACCTTATAGCTGCATAAACACTCGATTGTCTTGAAATTATGACAAATTTGGTGAAGACAATGCTTAACGGCCAATCGCGCCATCAGCCCTTGACCATGACGCGGTGCACAACTATGGTCCGCCCACTTTTGGAGGGGTTGAATCAATCCCTCCTGTGGGCCCATAGCTCAGCGGTAGAGCATCTGACTTTTAATCAGAGGGTCGTGGGTTCGAATCCCGCTGGGCTCACCAATTTCACCGTCTCAAATGCTTCGGCTCTGCCAACGCAAAAAGCTGCACAATGACAAATGTCAGCGCCAAATACACCGCAGCGACAAATAGCAAAGGCTCGTAAGTCAAATATGTATCATGCCGCACTTTTTGCGCGACCCCCATCAAATCAATCACAGGAACCGTGAAAATCAATGGTGTGGCTTTCAGCTGCCCGATAACTTCACCTGTCAAAGTGGGCAAAACTTTCAGAAACGCACTGGGAAACCAGATGCGCCATAAAACCTGAGCCCGGCTCAAGCCCAAGGCTTCCGCCGCCTCCAATTCTCCGCGTGGCACCGAAAGAAAAGCCCCCCGCATAATCTCAGCCTCATAGCCGGCAAAACTCAAGGTGAAGGCGGCCAGCACATAGTAAATCGCATCGAGCCGGACCAACCATTGAAAATGCTCGCGCACGCCGGGAATGAATGGGAACAGCGAACCAACGCCATAATACAGGAGATAGAGCTGCATCAGCAAAGGTGTGCCGCGAATATAACTGCAAAACCCGCGCGAAAACTTTTGCGCCAAAGAGCGCCCATGCACCTGCGCCAAGGCCAAAGGAATGGCCAGCCCAAAACCAATAATGACGGAGAAAAACAAGACAAAAAGCGTAGTGACCAAGCCTTGCAGCAAGGCGGGCAAATAGGCTGGAAGCCACGCCCACTGCATGATCAGACCGCCACCGGGCCGCGCTGGCCACGCCGCAGATTGCCCTCAATCCGACTGAAAATCGAAAGGGAACACTGCGAGATCAGAAGGTAAATGCCCTGCGCCACAAGATAGAGAACAAAATAGCGTTTTGAAACACCCGCAGCCTGTTGTGTGGCCAAGGCCAGCTCAGTAAACCCCACAACGGAAACAAGGGCAGAATCCTTGGTGATATTCAGCCACAAGTTTGCCAGACCCGGCAAAGCATGGGGCAGCATCGCGGCAAGCGTGATACGCCGAAACCGCAACAAAGGCGACATGCCTAAGGCTGTGGCGGCCTCCAACTGTCCATGCGGCACGGCCCTGATGGCACCCCGTAGCACTTCAGTCGCATAGGCCCCCTGAACCAGGCCCAGCACACAAATGGCCGTAACCATGCCATTGATTTCAACTGCGCCGAAACCCAGTTTCACCAGCGCCGCATTGAGCGCATCGGTGCCAGCATAATAGAGCAACATAATCAGGATCAGTTCAGGCACAGCCCGAAAAAGCGTTGTGTAACCTGAAAGCAACGGGCGCAAAATCAGTGGCCCCGAAAGCTTACCCATCGCCCCCAGCAAGCCCAGACCAAGCCCTAAGGCATAACCAAAGACCGAAATCTCCAGCGTACGAACTGCGCCCCAGAAAAGCTCATCGCCATAGCCCTGATCACCAAAGGACAACAAAGTTATCAATGGGGTCGCAACCATGACGATGGGCGTCATGCCTGCAAACAGCCGCGCTCATATGCCCGCACTTATTTTGAACCAGGCAATTTGAGCTTGCCACCTAACTTCCACGTTTCGCTGATCTTCACAAAATCACCCTTTGCAGCAAGATCAGCGATACCCTTGTTCAACTTGGTCTGCAAAGCTGTGTCGTCTTTGCGCAGACCAAAGCCAACACCGACGCCGAAGATCGAGACGTCATAGGGAACAGCACCCTTGGCTTCACAACACGCGCCTTGATCAGAATTTATAAAATCATCCAACGTAACACCATCCGCCAGGATATAGTCCAAGCGTCCAGCGGCAAGATCTGCATTCACCTGATCCTGCGTTTCATAAGTCTTGACGACGGCACCTTTGGGTTCGAAATATTTTGTGGCATAGGCGGCATGAATGGTTGAAACCTGAACGCCAAGATTCTTACCTTTCAAATGCTCGGGGCTAATGTCTTTATCGGCCCCCTTGGCACCGATCAAAACTGGCAAGGAATTATAATACATGTCTGAGAAATTAATTGTCTTCTTGCGTTCATCAGTGATCGACATTGACGACATGATCGCATCGAACTTCTTGGCTTGCAGCGCCGGAATGATGCCATCCCAAGCCACTTCTTCCACCGCGCATTTTTCACCAATATCAGCGCAAATGGCGTTCATCACATCAATTTCCCAACCGACCCACTTGCCCGAAGCATCCTTCGAGGTAAAAGGCGGATAAGGTTCGGCGGCAACACCCAATTTCAGATCAGCATAGGCAGGCGCCGACACCGTCAACCCCAGTCCCAAAACCGCCAATAATTCAATTATCTTTTTCATTTCAACGTTCCTTTTTATCGCCCGTTATAACGTGCGCTGAAAGGTCCCCCGGCCTTCGCGTCCATCTGTTCCCCCACGAATCAGGGTGCGGGTCCAAAATGTCGGCTTTCAGGCTACGCCAAATTCATTTGACAAAAAAGACCCTTGCCTTGGGAGTTTTGCAGGGCAAGATTGCAACGCACAAAACGGATCAATTCCTGAGACTTCCCACAAATTTCCGACACCGCAGGCTTTGTGGCGCTCCAAAGACCTGCGCAGGTGCACCCTCTTCTTCAATTTTGCCTTCATGCAAAAAGATCACATGGGATGACACATCGTGCGCAAAACTCATTTCATGGGTAACCAAAATCATCGTACGGCCCTCCTCTGCCAAACCACGGATGACGCTCAGAACTTCACCAACAAGTTCGGGGTCCAATGCCGAAGTTGGTTCATCAAAAAGCATGACCTTAGGTTCCATACACAAGGCCCGTGCAATGGCAACGCGCTGCTGCTGGCCGCCCGAAAGAAAAGCCGGATAGGCGTCCTTTTTGTCGAAGAGACCAACCTTGTGCAAAAGCGCTTGGGCCCGCGCTATAGCTTCGCTCTTTGGCAACTTCAAAACCTGCACTGGCGCTTCGATCAGATTTTGTAAAACCGTCATATGTGGCCAAAGATTGAAGCTCTGAAAAACCATGCCAAGTTTCGTGCGCACACGTTCCAACTGTTTGCGATCAACAGGATGAAGATTGCCATCGGCGCGCGGCTCCAACATCAATTCTTCGCCGCCAACAATAATGCGTCCGCGCGATGGCTGTTCAAGAAGATTGATACAGCGTAGAAACGTGCTCTTGCCAGACCCGGATGCCCCGATCAGTGAAATCACATCGCCGTTGCGGGCCGACAGGCTCACACCTTTTAAGACTTCTAAAGGGCCAAAGGCCTTGTGGAGGTCTTTTACTTCAATTGCAGGCACGCCGTTTAAATTTTCCAATCGTCGTTCTCGCTTAAATCCTGGGCGACATTAAAGGGCCTTTGCAAATCTTTGCGCAATGTCGTGATGCTCAATTCGCAAGCGCTGAATATCTATTCCAACGGGTGCGCCGTCAAGCAATCTCCAGTGCCCGGCCACCATCACGCGATCTGCCTGATGCGCCCCACAGAGCACCAGCGCGGCAATGGGGTCGCCCGCACCTGAAAACCGCAATTCGTCAAGCTTGAACATGGCCAAATCAGCCTGTTTGCCCACGGCGATCTCCCCAATATCAGTTCGCCCTAAGCAACCTGCCGAACCCTTTGTGGCCCAGCGCAGCACATCAAGGTGTGTCACTTGTTGGCCATAAGTGAGGCGGTTCAGCATCAAGGCGTGGCGCACACCCTCCATCAAATTGGAAGAATCATTGGAGGCCGATCCATCAACGCCAAGGCCCAGCGGAACGCCGGCCTGTTCCAAGGCACAGGTCGGGCATTGGCCGGATGCCAACACCATGTTGGACGTGGGGCAATGGCAAACACCAACACCATGCTTGCCCAGCTTTGCAATATCAGCGGCATTGAAATGAATACCATGTGCCAACCACGTGCGATTGGAAAGCCAGCCACAATCTTCCAGATAATCCAACGGGCGCATCCCAAACCGTGCCACGCAGAATTCTTCTTCGTCATGCGTTTCAGCCAAATGGGTGTGCAATCGGACATCATGCTTCTGGGCCAATGTGGCCGTATCCCGCATCAAATTCCGCGTCACCGAAAACGGCGAACAGGGAGCCAAAGCAATTTGCACCATCGCGCCTGCGCCGGGTTCTTGATAGCGGTCAATCACCCGTTCACAATCGGCCAAGATCGTGTCATGGTCTTGCACCACGCTGTCGGGCGGCAGGCCACCATCTTTCTGCGAAAGATTCATCGAACCACGCGTCACCATTATCCGCAGCCCTAACCGCCGCGCTTCATCGACCTGAATATCCATCGCGTCATCAAGGCCTGCAGGGAAAACATAGTGGTGGTCGGACGAACAAGTCACACCCGAGATCAGCAACTCGGTCAGCGCCAGCCGTGTGGCAATCCGGTGCGCCTGTGGGTTCAGCCGCGCCCAAATTGGATAAAGCGCCTTCAGCCAGTCAAACAATTCCTTGTTGATGGCTTGCGGATGCGCCCGTGTGAGCGTCTGATAGAAATGATGATGTGTATTGATCAACCCCGGCAAAACCACATGGCCTGATGCATCAAACGCATGATCATGACTGGGAATGGCACCTTGGCGCACCAATGCGGCGATTTTTCCATCTTCAATGACAACCCCCGCCTCAGCACCGTCACATAATATCGCCAGTGGGTTCTTGATCCACAATCGCATTCAGGTCTAACCTTCTCAACAAAATCAAAAACGGAGGATAAGATGAAAGCCATACACACCGCAACGCTTGCTCTGCTCATGGGCACAGCTTTCTGGGTTGCAGCTTCGGCATCATTGCAAGCCGCAGACATGGAAAAGGAACTGAATATCGTGGCTTGGCCTGGCTATGTTGAACGTGGCGAGAGCGACAAGAACTATGATTGGGTCACCGGCTTTGAAAAAGAAACCGGCTGCAAAGTAAATGTTAAGAACGCCGCCACCTCCGATGAAATGGTCACCCTGATGAACCAAGGTGGCTTTGATTTGGTCACAGCATCCGGCGATGCTTCCCTGCGGCTCATTGCGGGCAAGAAGGTTCAGCCCATTGATGTATCAAAGATCGCAAACTGGGCCAATGTGGATAAGCGCTTGCAAGATGCCCCGTGGAACACCGTGGACGGCAAGCATTATGGTACGCCTTATCAATGGGGTCCCAATGTTTTGGCTTACAATTCCAAAATATTCAAAGACCCGCCAAAAAGTTGGAGCGTGGTTTTCGAAGAACAGAACCTGCCTGATGGCAAAAGTAACAAGGGCCGCGTTCAAGCCTATTATGGGCCAATCGCCATTGCCGATGCAGCACTTTATCTGATGAAAAAGAAGCCAGAACTGGGCATCAAGAACCCATACGAATTGAACAAAGACCAATATGCAGCAGCCCTTGATGTCGTCACCAAACAACGCGCTTTGGTGGGCCGCTATTGGGGCGATGCCAATGTGCAGGTGGACGACTTCAAGAACGAAGGTGTGGTCGCCTCCTCCTCATGGCCCTTCCAAGTGAACCTGTTGCAGGCCGACAAGGCCGTGATGGAAAAGACCCCCGTGGCATCGACAATTCCAGAAGAGGGTGCAACCGGCTGGGCCGACACAACCATGGTGCATGCCGATGCGGCACATCCCAATTGTGCTTACGCATGGCTCAACCATTCCTTGGATGCTAAAGTACAAGGTGATGTGGCCGCCTGGTTTGGCTCGGTTCCTGCAGTGCCAAGTGCCTGCAAAGGCAATGAACTTTTAACCGATGGCGGTTGCGACACAAACGGCGCGGCGAACTTTGATAAAATATGGTTCTGGCGCACACCCATTGGCAAATGCGAGGCCGAGGGCACGTGCATTCCCTATTCACAATGGGCCAAGGATTATCTGGCCGTACAAGGCAAATAAGAAAATCAGCCCACCGTCAAAAAGGCGGTGGGCAAACTTTCATGTTCAACACACTTTCCAATCTCTTCTACCGCCGCCCAAAGCTATTGACAGTGCTCTTGCTGGCACCGCCGCTCAGCTGGATTGTGCTTGTATATGCGGGTTCGTTGATTGCACTTCTCATCCAGAGTTTTTATCATCTTGATGATTTCTCAGGCACGATCATCCACGAGTTCACCTTGTCAACCTATGGCGAACTTTTCTCCACCTCAAATCTCCAAATTATCCTGCGCACGATTTCCATGGCAGCGCTTGTCACCATTGCCGCCAGTATTGTTGCCTTTCCGATTGCCTATTACGCAGCCCGCTTTGCCCATGGAAAAGCAAAGGCGATGTTTTATCTGGCCGTGATGATGCCGCTTTGGTCATCCTATCTCGTCAAAATCTATGCATGGAAATTGATCCTCGCCAAAGAAGGGATCATCAGCTGGATCGCGAACACATTGCATATCAGTTGGATTTTGAACGCTGTGTTGAGTCTACCCGTCGTCGGCGGATCATCGCTTTCTTTCAGCTACATCGGAACGTTTCTCGTCTTCCTCTACATCTGGCTGCCCTATATGATATTGCCCATTCAGGCCGCGTTGGAACGTGTCCCGCAAGACTATGTCGAGGCTGCCTCGGATCTTGGCGCAACGCCCAAACAAGCCTTTCGCGATATTATATTGCCCCTGGCTTTGCCTGGTATCATTGCAGGCTCAATCTTCACCTTCTCGCTCACTTTGGGCGATTATATCGTGCCACAGATCGTCGGCAATTCCCGCGCCATGATCGGGCAAGCTGTGTATGTGCTGCAGGGCACGGCAGGCGATGTTCCCCTTGCTGCGGCCTTCACCGTGGTGCCGATGATCATCATGGCCGTTTATCTTACGATGGCTAAACGCATGGGAGCCTTTGATGCGCTCTGATGCCGGATGGGGACTCAAGTTTGCCGCCAGCGCAGGCCTGCTCTTCTTGCATCTGCCACTGGCACTGATTGTGCTCTACGCCTTTACGACGGAAGAAAAG
>JAYWAB010000108.1:0-4224 GCA_043782835.1 Aestuariivirga sp. | reverse complement strand
CATTTTGCGCCGGGCCTAAGCCTTGCGCTGATCGCTGGCCTGACAACGGCGGCAGGGGTGATCGGCCCGATCCTGTTGTTCTGGGCCACACGCAATATATTCCTCTCATTCCTTTTCAAGCGTCCAAAATGGGCAAGGCTGGCGAATGAAGCCAAGGGGTGGCATACTGCATCCCATGTCCGAGAACCTGCACCAGCCTTCCAGCCTCAAGCCCGGGGATCATCTCTATCTCATTGATGGTTCTGGCTTTATCTTCCGCGCCTATTTCCAATCTGCCAATCAGGATCCGAAATACAACAAGCGAACCGATGGCCTTCCCGTGGGCGCCGTGCGGCTTTATTGCAACATGATGTGGGGCATCATCAAAGATAAAAAATCCCCTAACAAGCCCACACATATTGCGGTGATTTTTGATACATCGTCGAAATCTTTCCGCAACGCGTTCTTTCCTGAATACAAGGCCCATCGGCCAGATCCGCCAGCAGATATGCGCCCACAGTTTGACCTTATCCGCCAAGCCACGCGCGCCTTCAATCTGCCTTCCATAGAAATGCTGAACTATGAAGCCGATGACTTGATCGCCACCTATGCGCGCCACGCCGTGGAAGCGGGGGCCACGGTGCGCATCATCACGTCGGACAAAGACATGATGCAGTTGATCAAGCCTGGCATTGAAATCTTCGATCCGGGCAAGGAAAAAGTGATCAGCGATGCCGAGGTGTTCGAGAAATTTGGTGTGACACCAGACAAGGTGATCGATGTTCAGTCGCTTCTGGGGGATCCAACCGACAATGTCCCTGGCGTGAAAGGTATAGGTGAGAAATCGGCAAGCCAGTTAGTCAACGAGGTTGGAGACATTGAGCTGTTAATTGCTGAAAACATCAACATCGAGCCAATAAAACAAAGGCTGACCAAGGTATTTGATGAAGTCACATTGCGATTGACCGCAACTGCAGGTGAGGAAGTGAAGTTGGGGTCTGGCAGTCAGATAGCACAAATTCTGAAAGATCGATTTGAAATAATAGTTCCAAAAGTAGACAAGAAAGGAGTTCCAACCGCTGACAGTGCTCAAGTTGAGGAAATGGCGGCAAATGGGAACCAATTTTGTGCTGATGTCCTGAGAGCGCGTGGTCTACAGAAGATTATCAATTCGCAACTTCAATCGGTAGTAGATCAAGCGCCACTAGCGCGCATTTCGAAGCGCCTTGTCACGCTGGACCAGAACGTTCCGGTAAAAGATCATATTGATAGTTTCGCAGTTGAAATGCCGCGCGCCTCGCAGCTGATTGGCTTTTTGAAAGCGATGGAATTCACCACCATCACCAAGACGATTGCCACAGCGCTCGAAGCAGACATGAGCGCCATCGATCCTGTGCCCGTCGAGATCAAATTCTGGCCACCTGAGGGTGAAGCCCTGCCGACACCCCAAGCGCCCAAGGCTTTGACAGCGGCGATGGATCAAGATCACCACAAGCCAGATGTGGCGGCGGTTGCGGACGTGGCCACCAATCTGCGCGCCATTCCGGTGGTGCACGCAGAATATGAAACCGTCAGCACCATGGCAGCACTTGAACAATGGATCGCCGGAGCTTTCAACCAAGCCTATATCTGCATCGATACGGAAACCGATTCACTCGATGCCATGCAAGCCAATATCGTCGGTGTGTCGCTCGCAACTGCGCCGGGCAAGGCCTGCTACATTCCGCTGCGCCACCAGGGGCAGGGCGACGGCCTTTTTGCCGCAGGTCTTCACGCTGGCCAGATTGATTTCAACGCAGCAATGGCGAAGTTGAAGCCGCTCTTTGAAGCGCCGCATATTCTGAAGATCGGTCAGAATCTGAAATACGACATGCTGGCTCTGAAACAACTGGGCATCAGCGTGACGCCGCTGGATGACACGATGCTTCTGTCTTACGTGACCGAATCTGGCGATGTCGGCCACGGCATGGATGAATTGTCGGAACGTCATCTCGGCCACAAGCCGATTTCGTTCAAAGAGGTTGCGGGCAGCGGCAAGAGTGCTGTCACCTTTGACCGTGTGCCCATCGACAAAGCCACAGCCTATGCCGCTGAAGATGCTGACATCACTTTGCGCCTCTGGTTGCTGCTGAAAAACAAACTGCAGCAGATGCACAAAGTCACCGTTTATGAAACGCTGGAACGACCGCTCGTTCCGGTTTTGATGGAAATGGAAAACGCCGGGATCAGCGTGGACCGCGCCGTGCTCGTAAAACTCTCTAATGAATTCGGCACCAAGCAAGCGCTGATTGAAACCGAGATTCACCAACTCGCCGGCCAGAGTTTCAACATCGGCTCGCCCAAACAATTGGGGGATATTCTTTTTGGAAAAATGAGTCTGCCGGGCGGGCGCAAAACAGCAACCGGCGCATGGAGCACGGATTCGGACGCACTTGAAGACTTGGCGGCACAAGGCATCGAACTGGCTCGTCGCGTATTGGATTGGCGCCAATTAGCCAAGCTGCGATCCACTTATACCGAAGCCTTGCCAGAATTTATCAATCCGAAAACCGGCCGCGTCCACACGTCATACGCTATGGCGTCCACCTCGACGGGTCGGCTCTCTTCTACTGATCCCAATTTACAAAACATCCCGGTCCGCACTGATGATGGCCGCCGCATCCGCACAGCCTTTGTGGCAGCGCCCGGCAACAAACTCATCAGTGCTGACTATTCGCAGATCGAGTTGCGCGTGTTGGCCCACGTCGCCAATATCCCACAGCTCACCAAGGCCTTTGCCGACGGGCTGGATATTCACGCCATGACAGCAAGTGAAATGTTCGGCGTTCCCATTGCAGGCATGGACCCATCCGTGCGCCGCCGCGCCAAGGCCATCAATTTCGGCATCATCTACGGCATCTCGGCTTTCGGTCTGGCCAACCAACTTTCCATCAGCCGCGAAGAGGCAGGCGAATATATCCGCACCTATTTCAAACGCTTCCCCGGCATCAAGGATTATATGGAGGAGACCAAAGCCAAAGCCCGCGCCCAAAGCTATGTCGAAACCATCTTCGGGCGGCGTATGCATTTCCCGCGTATCAACTCGCCAAACCCATCTGAGAAAGCCTTCCTCGAACGCGCCTCGATCAATGCACCGATCCAAGGCTCCGCCGCCGATATCATCCGCCGCGCCATGATCCGCATGACGCCGGCATTGCAGAAGGCCGACCTTAAAGCCAAAATGCTTTTGCAAGTGCATGATGAATTGATCTTCGAATGCCCAGAGAACGAGGCCGCCGCCACCTGCGAACTTGTCAAAAAAGTAATGACGGCAGCACCCGAGCCAGCGGTTAAATTGGCTGTGCCTTTGCAGGTAGATGCACGGGCTGCACAAAACTGGGACGAGGCGCATTGAATGAAACTATTGGTGATTGAGGATGATCAAGCGACCGCCGATCACTTGCGCCGCAATTTGACGGACAATGGCCACACGGTGGTTCTGGCAGCCAATGGTAAGCATGGCCTGACTCACGCGGCCGCGAGCGCTTATGATGCCATGATCATTGACCGCATGTTGCCAGAGCTGGATGGCCTTTCCGTGGTCAAGCGCCTGCGCGCGACCGCCAATCACACGCCGATCCTGATTTTGACAACAATGGACGGCCTTGATGACCGCGTTGAAGGGCTTGAAGCGGGTGCTGACGACTATCTCGTCAAACCCTTTGCGATGCCCGAGCTTCTCGCCCGCCTGAATGCGCTGGCCCGCAGGCCCCCCGTCAATACGGTGCAAACCAGTTTGCGCGTCGGTGATGTGAACTTGGATCTTTTGAAACGTGAAGTGCGTCGCGCTGGCCAACCACTCGATTTGCAGCCACAGGAATTCAAATTGCTCGAGTATCTCATGCGCAGCGATGGCCGCATCGTCACCAAGGCCATGTTGCTGGAACATGTGTGGGGTTTCCACTTTGATCCGCAAACCACCGTGGTTGAAACCCATATGAGCCGCCTGCGCGCCAAGCTTGATAAGGGATATGACAAGGCGATGATTATCACCCAGCGCGGTGTGGGTTACCGCCTTGTGGCGTAACAGCCGCCTTTTCAAAACGGCCAGTTTCCGCTTGGCGGTCCTCTGTGCCGCCCTCTTTTCGATCATCCTCGCCGCCCTCTTGTTCTTCAATTACTTCGCCACCAGCCAGGCCTTGGAAGATCAGATGCGTGCACGCGTGAAGGATGATTTCACCACCTTTTCCGAAGAAGTCGATTCCG
>JAYWAB010000107.1:0-2179 GCA_043782835.1 Aestuariivirga sp. | reverse complement strand
GCTTCTTCGACATGCTTGGATGTGGCCGAGATGAAGTGGGTCGGCCCCGCGGGATTGATGTTCAGAAGCTGATTATCGGCCAGCGGGATTACGAAGACTCCGTAATCATCGGGTTTGACCTCGGGATGGTCCTTGGCCAGTTCCACTGGATAAGAACTCGTCGCAAGGATCATTGCGATCTTGCCATCGGCCAATGCTTTGGTGCGATTAGCCCAAGCGTCTGACAGCGAATCTGGTCCAAAGAAGCCAAGGTCAAACATCTCCTTGAGCTGCGTCAGGTCGGTCGTCATGGTTGGGTTGCCAGCAAAAGTGGCCTTATTGGCATTCAACTTATCGGCCAACCCTGGAGTGGCTTGTTCAAAACGAGGACCCATTTCGGGGAACCACAGAACATGGTGCCAGCCGTCAGAAGCGGGCTCATAAATTGGCTGGATTTTGGCCTTGAGGAGAGCCTCGCAATCAGCTTTGAACTCGGCATAGGTGGTAGGCACTTTTAGATTGTTGTCAGCAAATATTTTTTTGTTGTAGTTCACGACCCAGACATAGCCGAGTGTGTCCCAGTATGTGAGGCCAAAGAGTTTGCCATTGACAGTTGATTGCGCTGCAACCATCGGATCTTCTTTCTTGGCCCAGGGCTGGTCGGAAAGATTGACGGCGTTCTTTTCCACATTGTAATTGATGGCTAGATCCGTCACGCCGCTTTGTCCGCCAAATAGGTCAGGGGCCTCGCCCGAGTTCAACTTGGTTTTCAGCACGTTGAAATATTGGTCCGCTGGGACCAACTGGAAGTCGATAGCGATCCCAGTCTTTTCTTCGAACTTTTTGGCAAGCTCTTTTTCAGGAGCTTTGACCCAGTTGGGATCGGCGAGATAGGTCAATGTCACCTTATCGGCGGCGAAGCTTGCCGAAACGCCAAGCATGGTAACAGTCAGCGCGACTGCACTCACCGCGTTCAATAGCAGTAGCTTTTTCATTTTTGAATCCTCCTTATGAGTTATAATTGGCTTCATCCACGAGCCACCTTCGGCTTGCGGCCGTTTGCTAATCGGGGATTGCGGGGTGCAGAGCCCAACTGGTGGCTGGACAAAACATCGGGTCGCGACCATTCACGGCGTGCCGATTCAGACAGGACTAGGCCGTGGCCGGGTCGCTCCGGCATGTGGGCCCAGCCGTCACGGATCTCGATGGGCTGATCGATCAGATGGTCGAAATTTTGAAAGGAATATTCCAGCCAATCAACTTCGGGAAGGGCGCAGGCCATGTGGACACCGATCTCGAGAAAAGTATTGCCAAGAGAGACAGGCACACCGAGCTCAGCAGCGAGCCAGCCGGTGCGCATCACATCCGTCACTTGGCCGTGCACGTTTAGAATATCGGTGCCTCCGGCCAGCATCAGTTGCCGTTTGCCGGCAGCATCAAGGTATTCACCGGAGTTGATCATGGCCCGAGATACGCTCTGTCGCAAAAGCCTCAGACCTTCAAAATCGAGCCGCAGGATGGGATCTTCGACCCAGAGCAGCTTGAACCCCGCTTGGTGAATGGCCTCGATCTTGACTAACGCTTCTTTTGCGCCCCAAGCCTCGTTGGCATCAACCATGAATTGGGAACCCGGTGGGACCGTCTTGGTCACCAAGTCAAGCCGATGCAGATCCCATTGGAAATCGAGGTTGCCCACCTTGATCTTAAACGTGTCGTAGCCGATAGAACTTGCATGACCGAAGAATTCTACGAAATCGGAATCGCTCAAGTGATAGTCGAGTCCGGACGCATAGGCGCGAACCTTGCCGCGACTGGCCCCGAGAAGTTTCCCCAGTGGCATGCCCACCTGCTTGGCCGCAAGGTCCCAAAGGGCCACCTGGAGCGCTTCATGAAAAGGCAAGCTATAGGCGCGCTGGTTGCCACCGCGAGGCCGTCCAACACGGTGGACCAGGGCCAGTGGCGATTGGCCGACAAGTCCAGGCCAAACTTCGTTCTCAAAGACCCGGGTGATTTCCCCACAAGATGGCAAGGGCACAAAGAGAGTCTGGGCGAAACCCAGGCCACTGACGCCGCTTTCATCAAAAAGCTCAATCGCCGCAACATTTGCATCTTCGGCACGGACTTGGCTGTCACCAATGACGCGATCCCTCGCAAACTGGAACCGGGTTATAGTGAAAGATGAAATCCGCATGGTGACCTA
>JAYWAB010000106.1:0-6725 GCA_043782835.1 Aestuariivirga sp. | reverse complement strand
TCGGCGTCACTGAAGGCTCAAGTGCGGTACAATCTGTAGTGAATTGGTTCGGTCCAGCAGAATTTCTGACCATGGCCAAGCAGAAACGAAAGCTGCACGACAAGGGAGATTCAGATGCGGCTGACTCACCTGAATCAATTCTCATTGGCGGCCCATTGCAGAAAAACAAAGCGAAAGCCCGCGCGGCTTCACCTGTAACCTATGCCAGCAGATCCGCCCCGCCCATGTTGCTGCAATATGGCGACAAGGACCGACTGGTGCCCTACGAACAGGGCGAAGCACTCTATTTGGCCCTCAAGGCCAAGGGTTGCGATGTCACTTTGCAACGTGTGGCAGGTGCCGATCATTGTTTCTGGGGTGTTGATGGATCACCAATTGTTGATGACGTTATCCGCTTTTTAAAGAAGACTTTGGCAAAGCCCGCCTGATACACTCTGCTCATGCGAAACGTGCTTGCTATCTTAATCCTTGTGGTTTCAAGCGGCCACGCCTTGGCCTTGCCGCAGAGCGTTTCAATTGCGGTTGATACGATGACCTGCGGGCCAGACCCCCATAATATCAAAGCCGCGTTGCAAGCCTTACCCGGCGTGACGGATGTGATGATTTCACTCGAAAACAAAACCGCCACCGTCAGTTTTGACAATGACAAATCCTCGCCCGAAGCCATGCTGCGCGCCATTGCTGCCGCAGGCTATGCAGCCCGCAGTGAAGCGCTTAAACCCTAATCCATGATCAAACTAAACGACAGCTGGCGCGTCCCGCTCCAGCCAGAATTTGACGCGCCCTATATGCAGGCGTTGCGCAGTTTTCTTGTGGCGGAACGCGAGGCAGGCAAAACCATCTATCCCAAGGGCAACGAATGGTTCGCCGCACTGGATTTGACACCATTGGACAAAGTGCGCGTCGTCATCCTAGGGCAGGACCCTTACCACGGCGAAGGCCAAGCCCACGGCTTGTGTTTCTCGGTGCACAAGGGCGTTCGCCCGCCGCCATCGCTGGTCAATATCTATAAGGAAATGCAAAGTGATCTTGGCCTGGCACCTCCTGCCCACGGAAATCTGCAAGCTTGGGCAGAGCAGGGCGTTCTCTTGCTCAATGCGGTTTTGACCGTGGAGGCGGGCCGCGCCGCCGCCCATCAAGGGAAGGGCTGGGAACAATTCACTGATGCCATCATCCGCCTGCTCAATGCGGAAGTCCGGCCCCTGGTCTTCATCCTCTGGGGAAACTATGCCCAGAAGAAAGCCGCCTTTGTGGACCGGAGCCGTCATCTGGTTTTGACTTCGGCCCACCCCTCGCCACTTTCGGCCCACAATGGCTTTTTTGGCTCCAGACCGTTCTCAAAGGCCAATGCATTTCTGAAAGACCACGGCGAGGCCGAAATTGATTGGCGGTTGCAGTAGTTGCAATTCATCATGCTGGTGAAATAGCAATTGGCAATGCCGCAAGCCCCGCCTAAAACCGCGCTATGTCCATTTCACGGTTGATCATTATGGCCTTCACCTGCTGCTTCGCCTGTCTCCAGGCCGGAGCCCAGACCTTGCCGCCCTTTGACACGGCGGCCAAAGAAGCCATCCTCATCGACGCCAAATCCGGCAATGTGTTTTTTGAGAAGGATGCGGATACCGCCGTCCCTCCTGCCTCGATGAGCAAGCTGATGACGCAAGCCATCATCTTCGACATGCTGAAGAAGGGCGAGTTGAAGCTCGATCAGGAAATGATCATCAGCCAGGATGCCTGGAAGCGTGGCGGGCAGGGGGCCGGTGGCTCCACCATGTATGCCGAAGTCAACAGCCGCGTTTCGGTGGACAATCTCCTGCATGGTGCCATCATCCAATCCGCCAATGATGCTTGCATCGCATTGGCCGAAAACATCGCGGGCAGCGAACCTGCTTTTGCCCAGCGCATGATGGTCAAAGCCAAGGAACTGGGCCTCACAAATTCATCTTTTGCCAATGCGACGGGCCTGCCTGATCCTGGCCAGAAAATGAGTGTCCGCGATCTTGCAACGCTGGCCCGCTACATCATTCTCAATTACCCTGACGATTACAAGATCTATGGCACGGCGGATTTCACGTGGAATAAAATCAAACAAGAAAATCGCAACCCTTTGCTGAAGGATTATCCCGGCGCTGACGGCATGAAGACGGGATACACCAAAGAGGCGGGCTATGGCCTTGTTGGTTCAGCCGTGCGCGATGGCCGCCGCTTGATCATGGTGGTGGCAGGGCTCGACAGTTTGGATAAGCGCAAGATCGAGGCACAAAAATTGCTCGACTATGGTTTCAACCAATTCAAATCGATAAGTATTTATGAAGCGGGTGAAACCGTCACCCGCGTTCGCGTCTGGGGCGGGCAGGAGCGCTGGGTCAACCTTGTGGTGCCAAATGCATTCAAGGTTTCGCTGGCAGCCTTTGAACAAGACAAGGCCGATATGAAGCTGAGCTATACGGGCCCATTGATTGCGCCTGTCAAAACGGGCACCGAGGTTGGCACGCTGAAAATATTAGTCGATGGCAAGGCCGTGGCCGACGCACCATTGCAGGTGGGCGCAGACGTGGCCGCAACGTCTTCCATGTGGCACAAGGCGGCAGATAGCGCCCTGATCATGATATTTGGTGGCTGATGTTCATCACCTTTGAGGGCGGCGAGGGCACGGGGAAATCAACGCAAGTGAAGCTGTTGGCCGGCGGCTTGCGCGCTACCGATGTTGATGTGTTGATCACACGCGAACCCGGTGGCACGCCTTCGGCCGAAGCATTGCGTGAACTTCTCGTTACCGGTGAAACGTCACGGTGGTCAGCTGAGGCTGAAGCGCTGCTTAACTACGCAGCACGCGATAGTCATTTGCGCGAAGTCATCCGTCCAGCGCTTGCCGCCGGGAAGACTGTAATCTGCGATAGGTTTATGGATTCAACGCGGGCCTATCAAGGCATTGCGGGTGGTTGCTCTATGACGCTCATCGACCGTCTTGAAAGTGAAATCGTTGGGCTGACGCGGCCAAATATCACTTTTGTATTCGATCTTGATCCAGTCGTTGGATTGGCCCGTGCCAAAGCGCGCGGGACCGGCGATGAAGATCGCTATGAGCGCAAAGGTTTGGCTTTCCATCAAAACCTCCGTCAAGGATTTCTCACCATTGCCAAGGCAGAGCACCAGCGTTGCAAGCTGATCGACGCTGCGCAAAGTGTCGCCGCCATCGATGCCGCTATCTGGAAACAATTGCGTGGCTGAAGAAACCGAAGACCCGCGCGAAGTTCCCTATCATCCGCGCTTTGCCGCAGAAGTGATCGGCCACGCAGAGGCCCAGTCGCAGTTTGGCAAAGCCTTTGCCTCGGGCAAGCCCCACCATGCCTGGCTGCTGCGTGGACAAAAGGGAATAGGTAAGGCCACCTTGGCTTATCACCTGGCAGCGCAGATTTTGGGCGGCAGTGAACAATCGCGAAGATGGATCCATGCGCGCGCACATCCGGATCTGTTTGTGCTGGAACGCCAACTCAATGACGCAAAGCCGCGCAAACTCAAATCTGAAATCTCGGTCGATGATGCCCGCAGCCTGACGGCCTTCTTTTCACGGACAGCGGCAGGCAGCTGGCGCGTGGCGATCATTGATGCCGCAGACGATCTCAATTCGGAATCGGCCAATGCTATTCTCAAACTGGTTGAAGAACCGCCGCCTAAAGCGCTGATTTTCCTTGTCTCTCACCAGCCCGGCAAACTTTTGCGCACCTTGAAATCCCGTTGCCTAAAGCTCGCGTTAGGCCCACTCGAAAATGACCAGGTTTTCAATATTGTCAATGCTTTACCCATAGAAACAAAACCAAATGATGAAGAACTGACTCGCGCTATCGTCCAAGCCCAAGGCAGCCCGGGCCAAGCCCGCAGTCTTTTAAGCTCGGCGGGGGCCAAAGCTTTTGCGCAATTTGCCGGGCTATCAAGGCCCAAGGCCTCTGATCTCGTCCGTATTTCAAACCAATTGGCAGGCAGGGGTGTTAGCCCTGATGAGTTCACCACCTTCAGCCAGCTTTTGCTCGATTGGCTGGCCCAAACCGCCAGGGCCTCAAGCAACGCCAAACTTGCCGCCGCACACCAGACCATCAGCGAGAACACCCGCATCGCCCAAGGCTTTAACCTAGACCGCAGGCAGGCAGCGCTGGCCCAGATGAAGCTTGTCAACGAAGCCTTGAAGGCTTCGTGATTCCGGGGCAATAGCTGGCTTATGACGAAGTCCGAAACCTATCTCATCTCCACCGCCATTCCCTATGCCAATGGCGCGCCACATATCGGCCACGCCTATGAGCGCATCGCCACCGATGTGATGGCGCGTTTCAAGCGGCTGGATGGCGCAGATGTGCTGTTTATCACTGGAATGGACGAGCATGGCCAGAAGATGCAGCAGACAGCAGCACGCGAGGGCATCACGCCCTTGCAACTGGCAGACCGCACCGCCGCCTTGTTTGAACAGATGGGTGAAGACTTGAACGCCCGCGCCGACGACATTGTACGCACAACCCAGGCACGCCACCGTGATGCCGTGCAGGAAATCTGGCGGCGCATGGAAGCCAATGGTGATATTTATTTGGCGAAATATGCCGGTTGGTATTCGGTGCGCGATGAAGCCTATTATGATGAGGATGAAACGGAACTGCGCGAAGGCAGACGCTTTTCGGTCAAGACCTCCACGTTGGTCGAATGGGTGGAAGAGGAAAGTTATTTCTTCAAGCTCTCGGCTTATGGTGATCGCCTGCTCAAGCACTATGACGACAATCCGGATTTCATTGTGCCCGAACACTACCGCAATGAGATCACCTCATTTGTGAAACGGGGCCTCAAAGACCTTTCGATCAGCCGCACCACCTTCAATTGGGGCGTACCTGTACCCGACAATCCCAAGCATGTGATGTATGTCTGGGTGGATGCGCTGACCAATTATATCACGGCAACGGGTTTTCCCGATGCGAACAACCCTCGTGCCCATTATTGGCCTGCCAGCGCCCATGTCATCGGCAAGGACATCACGCGCTTTCACGCCATCTATTGGCCTGCCTTCCTGATGTCAGCGAAGCTCCCATTGCCCAAGCAGATTGTCGTTCACGGCTTTCTGTTCAACAAGGGCGAGAAAATGTCAAAATCCACCGGCAATGTGCTGGGCCATAAGGATTTGGTCGAACGCTATGGCGTGGACCAAGTGCGCTATTTCTTCATGCGCGAAGTGCCTTACGGCAATGACGGCAGCTTCACCCATGAAACCATCGCAGCCCGGATGAATGCCGACCTTGCCAATGATCTGGGCAACCTCGCGCAACGTTCTCTGTCTATGATCAACAAGAATTGCAACGCCACTGTGCCCACCTGTGGCTCACTCTCGGACAATGACCAAGCGATGCTGTCCATGGCTGAGGCCATGTTGGCCGAAGTGCGCGTTCAGCACGCGGGCTACGCCATCTCGAAAGCGATGGATGTCATCTGGAAAGTGGTGGCCGAAGCCAATCGCTATTTCGCGGGCGAAGCGCCTTGGGGCTTGAAAAAGACCGACCCTGCCAAGATGGAAACGGTACTTTATGTGACCGCCGAAGTGCTGCGCCGCATCGGGCTATTGGTGCAGCCCTATATACCGACCTCAGCCGCAAAATTGCTTGACGCTTTAGCAATTCCCGAAGGTGAGCGGAGATTTGCGGCTTTTGATCGCCAGCTAAAATCCGGCACGACCTTACCTGCACCACAGCCCATCTTCCCGCGCTATGTGGAGGAGGAGGCCAAAGCCCCATGAGCCTGATTGTCGACAGCCATTGCCATTTGGATTACGACGGGTTGTCGAACCAACTGCCGGGCGTTTTGGCGCGTGCACGGGAGCAGGGCGTTGGTCTCATGCTTTCGATCAGCAGCAGGGTGAAGAATTTCCCGCGCCTGCTGGCTTTGACGGAGCCGCATGAAAACGTGTTTTGCACTGTTGGCACGCACCCCCACAATGCCCATGAAGAGCTGGATGTCACCGTGGCGGAATTGGTGAAACTGACAAAGCACCCAAAGGTCGTCGGCCTTGGCGAGGCGGGGTTGGATTATCATTATGATCTCAGCCCACGTGAAGCCCAAATGCAGGGTTTCAAGACCCACATCACTGCTGCGCGTGAAACCGGCTTGCCGCTGGTGATTCACACACGCATGGCGGAGGAAGATACGGCCCGTGTACTCGAAGCAGAAATGGCCAAAGGCGCATTCAAGGCGGTGCTCCATTGCTTCACATCGCAACAGTGGCTGGCCGAGAAGGGGGTTGAGCTGGGGCTCACGGTTTCCTTCTCTGGCATCCTCACTTACAAGAACGCCGAAGACATTCGTACCACGGCCAAGGCGATCCCCGTGGATCGTATTCTCGTCGAAACCGATGCGCCCTTTCTGGCACCCGTGCCGTTTCGTGGCAAAGACAATGAGCCCAGCTTTGTGGTGAAAACATTAGAGCAATTGGCCGTCTTGCGCGGTCTGACCCGAAGCGAGATGGCCTATCTCACCTCAGCCAATTTCTTTCGTCTGTTTGACAAAGTGCCAATGCCAGACGCGTTTCGGTCTGCGGCATGAGTTTACGCTTGACCATATTGGGCTGCGGCTCATCGGCCGGTGTTCCACGCGTAGGCGGTGATTGGGGGGCTTGTGACCCCACCAATCCCAAGAACCGGAGGTTACGCTGTTCGGTACTGGCGACGCGTCAAACGGCCTTCGGCACGACACGAGTG
>JAYWAB010000105.1:0-3862 GCA_043782835.1 Aestuariivirga sp. | reverse complement strand
CGGAAATGGCTGAAATTGCGCTGGCCCTTGGCGTCAAAGCAGAAGGGCGCTCTGCCGCTGTCTGTGACCCTACGCTGACGTGGAGTTGCCCCGCCGGACTGACCGCAATTGCGGGCGCAGATGCTTTAACCCATGCCATCGAAGCCTTCACCGCGCTGCGCAGAACGCCGGAGGCCTCCTTGCCACAACAGCACGTGTTCGTAGGCAAGAATGCTTTCAGTGATATCTTTGCATTGAAAGCGATCAACTTGATCGGACAAAGCCTGGTCTCCGCCTTTAGCGACGGCACACAAAAGCAGGCCCGTTCCGACTTGATGCTAGGGGCGCTTTGTGCAGGATGCGCATTTGCCACAGCCGGAACCTCTTTGGCACATGCGGTTCAGTACCCGATCGGCGCATTGACACACACCGCCCATGGGCTTGGTGTTGCTGCGATGTTGCCCTATGCCATGACATTCAATCGCTGGTCATCGGTTGCGGAAATGGCTGAAATTGCGCTGGCCCTTGGCGTCAAAGCAGAAGGGCGCTCTGCCGCTGCTCTTTCTGCTGAAGCAATTACGCGGGTCAAATATCTCTGCAAGGAAGTGAAAATCCCAAGCACATTGAAGGAACTTGGCCTTCCACAGGACAAGATTGACTGGACCGCTGAACAGGCCATTGGCATAGGACGCTTGATCAAAAACAATCCTCGCACCATCGAACTCAGCAGCATGAAGACGCTCTTGCAGGCCGCCTATGACGGCAACTTCGCTGCCGCAGCACAATAGTCGCAATCCCCTCCGGAAATCATACTCTCATGAAAAACACTAGCGCGATTGCATCTACTGGCAGCCGGTTTTATCGACCCGATGAGGTGGCAGAAGGCCTCTATATCAACGGGCTTCGGCAGGCCGCGTCTTCGGGCAAGACACTGGATGTGATAGACCCGTCAAACGAGAGCTTGATCGCTCGTGTTGCCGATGCTGGTGAAATTGATGGCTTGGCAGCAGTAGAAGCTGCCGCAGCAGCAGCGCCGGGATGGGCCCACACCGCGCCCAGAATACGAGCAGAGATTCTCCGCAGCTGTTTTGAATTGATGACAGAACGAGCCGATGATTTGGCATGGCTCATTTCGCTGGAGAATGGAAAGGCCTTGAGTGATGCCCGCGGTGAGGTGGCCTATGCGGCAGAATTTTTCCGCTGGAATGCTGAAGAAGCGGTCCGCATCCAAGGGCAGCTCCTCACCGCGCCAGCGGGAACCAACCGCATCATTGTTGATTACCAGCCCTTCGGCATCTGTGTGCTCATAACACCGTGGAATTTTCCGGCGGCCATGGCCACACGCAAGATTGGCCCTGCCCTAGCGGCTGGTTGTACGGTGGTACTCAAACCAGCCAGCGAGACACCCTTGACTGCCTATGCCCTTGCGGCCCTTTATGCCGAAGCTGGCGTACCGCCTGGTGTCATAAATGTAGTGACAACCACCAATCCTGGACCCGTTGTCGCAAAGATGTTGGCCGATCCGCGTGTGCGGAAGTTGTCTTTTACGGGTTCGACACCTGTTGGCCGCATGCTCTTGGCCGAAGCCGCCAAATACGTGATCAGCAGTTCAATGGAATTGGGGGGGAATGCTCCCTTGATTGTGTTTGATGACGCAGACATCAACATCGCACTGGAAGGCACAATGATCGCGAAGATGCGCAACGCTGGCCAAGCCTGCACCGCCGCCAATCGAATTTTTGTCCAATCAGACATCTACGACCAATATGTCGAAAAGCTTCGAAGCCGGATGGCGGCCATGATTGTGGGGCCAGGAACTTCCCCTAACACTGCGTGTGGGCCGATGATCAACGCCAAAGCCCGCGAAAAGCTGGTCGGGCTGGTTGAAAATGCAGTCTCTCTTGGCGCGCAAGTGAAATGTGGTGGAGCCACGCCCAACATGAAAGGTTACTACTACCCACCCACGGTGCTGGCCGATGTTCCATTGCAGGCTAAATTGAACAACGAGGAAATCTTTGGACCAGTCGCGGCCATTTCGAAATTCACAACAGAAGAGGAAGTCATCAGACGCGCCAATGATACCGAATATGGGCTTGCGGCTTATGTCTTCACGCGTGACATTTCACGTGGCTTCAGAGTGGCGCGACAACTGGAATTTGGCATGATGGGTCTTAACCGAGGATTGGTTTCAGACCCGGCCGCACCATTTGGTGGCGTCAAACAGAGCGGGCTGGGCCGTGAAGGCGGCACCCATGGTATTTATGAGTTTCTCGAAGCAAAGTATATTGCAACTTCAATTTGAGGGTGAATGATCGTGACAATGGGATTGGATCCTTTCAAAACCGGGGATCACGTATCCAATTTTGACGACTATGTCGCCGAATATCAGGCGCGGAGTGAAGTGAGCCGCAAGACGCTCAAGATGTTGCGCAATGTTTCCTATGGCCCTGGCGCCAATGAAAAGCTTGATCTCTTCTTTCCATCCGCACCAGTTCAAGGTTGTCCTGTTCACCTGTTCATCCATGGTGGCTATTGGCGGATGTTTTCGAAAGATGATTTTTCTTTCATTGCCGACACGGTGACGACTTGTGGTGCTATTGCCGCGATCATGGAATATGATTTGATGCCAGCTGTGCGGATGAAAAAAATTGTCCAGCAGGTGCGGCAGGCATTTTCCTGGCTTCATGAAAATGCGAGCCATTATGGTGGTGATCCACAACGGCTAACCATCAGTGGGCACTCAGCAGGAGCACATCTGGCGACATTCACGTTCACTGTTCAACAAGATATCATTCCGCATTCCGCACTGCTCTTGAGTGGTGTGTATGATCTCGAACCACTGCAAAAATCTTTCCTGAAATCTCTCATTGCACTTACGGATGAGGAAGTGCGCCTTTTTTCACCAATGCGGCAGCAACATTCCTCGGCGCCGAATGTCTCCGTCATCTACGGAGAAAATGAAACTGAACCATTCAAGAAACAAGCATCGAATTTCTCCCGGCATTTGAAGAAGGTTGGCACTGGAAACTCCGTTGAAACTCTCAGATCTTGCAACCATATGAGTGCGGTTCGAGATTTGGGCATAGCGCACACACGTGTTGGTCAGCTGCTTCAATCGACTATCCAGCAAGTCCGCTAAATCGTCAGCAGGCCAATTCCCGGGCCGCAGCTCGCACTTCTTTGATAAGCTTTCGCGGCGCGAGGAAATTTCCGAATTGCAAGATGTGGATGGTGGTGGACGCAGTGATGAGCGCAACGGTCTCTAGCCAGGTTTCCCTGGTATCAGGGTATTCTCAAACGGCAAACAGGCAAACCAAATGGCCGAGCTGGGCAGACTTCGTTGAATTTGTCGGATGTGATCCTAACCTGGTCAAGTGTCCTGGCACCAGACCCTCAAGAGCCGCATCATGTTAGAGAACAATTATCTGCCGGGTGATCTCGAATAGAAAATCGCCGACTTCATCAGCCACGACAATCATCTGCGCTACCACGAGGGCATCGCCAAACTGACGCCTGCCCACGTTTACTTCGTCCATGGCCAGACTGTCTCTGTTGAACGAGAAAGGATCAAACACCAGACATTCAAATCCAGGCGCTTGCGTCATCGCAGCTAGGCCGCATAACATGAAACCCCAGATGCGCCAGATTCTCCATTCAACAAGGCTGCACAAAGTCCATATTCAGCTGAAAACTGACAGTTGGTCTGCCAAAAACTCTTTGCCTTCCTGATCGGTCGCGTGCCCCCGTCCAGTACAGGAGAAGCTGGACGTTTTACCAACTCCGTTTGACAAGAGATGGACAAACGCTCAATTTTGACGCGTATGCACCTTCTCGCTCTTGGCGAGTGATGTGCTAATGCTCACCAACAAGGGCCCTCGAGATG
>JAYWAB010000104.1:0-2279 GCA_043782835.1 Aestuariivirga sp. | reverse complement strand
GCGAGACAGGAAAATTCATAAACTGAACCCGCAAAGTGTCTAACAAACTGGGGGCTATTCAAGTTCGCTGACTTTACGAAGCGCCGCGTTTGCACTAGCCTTCTCTTTGTCATTTCAGCGGTCGTCAAAACATTACGAGAATGAACACGAACCTAGTTCAATTTGATCGCTCTATCGCGCACGCAAGAGATGCGCAGAGCGTGTGGCGTGCATTAGAGTCATATTCAAAGGCGCTTGATGGTCACATACTCTTCACTGTCATGACAGTTGATGTGGAAGCCGGACTTGCACGAAGGGTATTCACAGATCACCCAAATGAATATCCGGCAACCGGCACCAAACCCATTCACCGTGACGCGTGGTTTGATATTGTCCATGGCCAGAGGCGCAGTTTTGTGGCCAATACCATTGAAAATATTGCCAAGGTGTTTCCCGATTTTGAACTGATCAAATCGCTGGGATGCGGATCCGTGATTAATTTACCCGTCGTTTTGCGCGGTAATCTGGTTGCCACTATCAACCTGTTGCATGTTGAACATCACTACACTGCCGAGCGTGTCACATTGCTGGAGACGCAACTCGCTTTGCCCGCCAAACTTTGTGGTGCACTTGTTGGACAGATGAATGACTGACACACAAATTGGCCAAACAAATATTGTTGGCCACATGTTACGGCGTGCGAGCTCATTCATTGCGAGCCTTGCCCTCACTTTTGTCGGGCTCACCGCCATTACATTTCTGATCAGCCGCCTGACCAAGATTGATCCTGTGTTGGCCATTGTGGGCGACAAAGCGAGCAAGGAGGTTTATGATAAGACCTTTGTCATGCTCGGTCTCGATAAGCCGCTTATCGTTCAATATGGCGCTTATCTGCGCAAACTTCTCTCTGGTGATTTAGGGACATCGGTTCTGACCTCCCAACCTGTGCTCACTGATCTCTTGCACGTATTTCCGGCCACGTTTGAACTCGCGACAATTGCCACAATTTTCGGTGTGCTGATCGGTGTTCCCGGCGGGGTTCTCGCCGCGGCCCGCAAGGGGCAATGGCCGGACCAGCTCGTGCGGGTTGTTTGTCTGTTCGGTTATTCCATTCCGGTCTTCTGGCTGGGACTTGTGGGACTGTTCGTTTTTTATGGCAAGCTTGGCTGGGTTTCTGGCACGGGTCGCCTTGACATTGCTTTTGATGATATTGTCACGACACGCACGGGCATTCTGTTGATCGACGCCGCCATCTCGGGCGAATGGGAGATTTTCCGCAATGCCTTCAGCCATCTTATTCTTCCCGCTGGCATTCTCGCCTATTTCTCGCTGGCCTATATCGCGCGGATGACGCGCAGCTTCATGATTGATCAACTGAGCCAGGAATATATCATTGCCGCGCGGATCAAGGGCCGATCCTATTGGGGTGCCGTTTGGAAACACGCCTTCCCCAACATCATGGTGCCGCTGATTACCGTCATTGGCCTCAGCTATGCATCGCTGCTTGAGGGGGCGGTGTTGACCGAGACAGTATTTGCGTGGCCGGGGCTTGGGCAATATATTACGCGCGCGCTGTTCAATAGCGATATGAACGCTGTTCTGGGTGGTACTGTCTTGGTGGGCACCGTGTTCATCGGTGTCAATCTGTTCTGCGACTTTCTCTACAAAGTGTTTGATCCGAGATTGCGCAGCTCATGACAGCAGCCAGTCAACAGTCACTCACTCAATGGCTAGAGAGCGACACACCAGCATCATCGCGGCAGGCCTTGGCTGGCAATGTCTATCGCGGCACACGCAGTATCGTTTCAAATCCTGCCGCTTTGGCGGGATTGATTATTGTCGCTCTGTTGATTGTCATGGCGGTGATGGCACCGCATTTGGCGCGGGGCATCTCACCCATTGAGCAAAATCTTTCCAACCGCCTTCATGCGCCTGATACTGCCCATTGGTTTGGCACTGATGAATTGGGCCGCGATATTTATGCCCGCACGCTTTATGGCGCGCGGGTGACCATTGCCATGGTGTTGCTGGTCTCCGTCATTGTTGGGCCCATTGGTCTTGCGGTTGGCACTTTGGCAGGGTTTCTTGGTGGGTGGATGGATGCGTTACTCATGCGCATCACCGACATTTTTCTCGCTTTCCCTCGCCTCGTCCTGGCATTGGCATTTGCGGCGGCCCTCGGGCCGGGAATTGAAAACGCCGTAATTGCCATTTCGCTCACGGCCTGGCCACCTTACGCGCGCATTGCACGGGCCGAAACTGTAACGATTGCCAAGAGTGATTTTATCGCGGCTGCGAAA
>JAYWAB010000103.1:0-14087 GCA_043782835.1 Aestuariivirga sp. | reverse complement strand
GGTTTCCGAAAACAGCGGCATCAGCCAACTGGGAAAATCGCCACCGACAATATCGCCATCGCGCGAGAACCTTGCCCATCTTGCAATCAAGACTGCCATCAGGGCCGAGCGGGCGTTGGCCGAGGTGAGGCGGCCGAAGACTTCCTGCATGTTGAGCAGGCAGGCATAGTTTTCCCGGCCCTTGCGGATGACGATCTGGCTGCGCCGTTCGGTGGGGTCAGGCACGAGGCGGGCAGTTTCCTGATCCAGCTGGCGCTGCAGGTTTTTGGTGAAGGTTGAAATCCACACGGGCGCGTTGTTCTTCCTTGCCCAGAGATAGGCGGGCGAGAGATAGCCCAGCGTCTTGCCCAAGCCTGTGCCCGCTTCGGCGAGGAGGATGTTGTTCACATCCTTCCTTTCGCGCGGCGCAAAGGCGTGGGTGGCGCTGGCGGCATAGTCCTGCTGGTTAGCGCGGCGTTCAGCCCCGCGCCCCAGAATGCGCGCGAGGAAAGTGCGTGCCTCATCTTTGGCGATGGGCAACTGCGTGCCCGGCGGGCGTTGGCCTTCATCCTCCCATTCTTCAACCCGGTCCCAGACATTTAGGCCGGTGGCGAACTGCGCCATCTCAAGCTTGGGGTTGGCCTGCGTCAATGCGCCGAGCACGGGCCTTGCCCAGACCCAATTGGCGCGGGCGAGAAAATGCGCCGCCTCTGCTGCTTCGCGCGCGAAGGGATAGGTCTTGCTGGTGAGGCGGTGCAACAGGTCTTGGGCAACGTTGCCGAGGGTTTCCCCCTCAGTCTCTCCCACCTCCACACCCAGCGACCTTGCAAAGGCCTTGGGCGTTGGTGTGGCCATGCGGGCGGGCACCACGAAAGCGAAAAGCTCGGCCACGTCAAAATGCTTTTGCTCGCGCGCAGCACGGGTCAGGGATTTGGGCGCTGCCGCCTGCTGCGCCAGCCGTTCGATCAAAAAGCCGGAATGGCAAATGAGATGCGGCATGGCGCTGAGCCTCGCCAAGGCCGCTGCTGCGCCAAGGCTTTCGCCAGCAACAATGGCCCCCAGTGCGGCGGGCACGGCGGCGGATGGTAAGGCGAAGGGATAATCACTAAGGCTCACGGTCTGGCCTGTTTAGGTGTTAAAGAACAAATTGAAAACAAAATTCCTGTGGCGTCGGTTTGCCATGCCATGGTCAAAATCGTGGCGGAAACTGGAAGCATCTCATAACGGAGAAATGTCATGGACCAGAAGTTCATTTCGCTCTTTGACCGCTACACTCATGGCGGAATGTCGCGCCGCGCGTTTCTGGATAGATTGACGGCGCTGGCGGGATCAGCCGCCGCCGTCACCGCGCTGTTGTCCGTACTTGACAATAACTATGCCAGTGCTGCGGTCGTGCCCGAGGCGGACTCTCGTTTACAGCTGGCCGAGGTTGAAATTGTTCCCGGCATCGCAGGCTATCTGGCCCTTCCCAAGGAACATACAGGCAAATTACCCAGTGTGCTGATCGTGCATGAAAACCGGGGGCTCAACCCGCATATCAAAGACATCGCGCGGCGCGTGGCACTTGAGGGGTTTCTGGCCTTTGGCGCGGATTATCTTGCCCCCAAAGGCGGCACCCCCGCAGATAAAGACAAGGCGCGTGACATGATCGGCCAGTTGTTGGCGGCTGATGTTCTGGCCTATTCGCTGGCGGCGGCCAAGGCGCTGCGTGGTCATCAGGGCACCAATGGCAAGGTGGGCGCACTTGGTTTCTGCTGGGGCGGCGGCCAGGTCAATGCGCTGGCTGTGGCAGACCCGGAGCTTTCCGCAGGTGTTGCCTATTATGGCATGCAGCCCAAGGGCGAAGACGTGACCAAGATCAAGGCCCCGCTCTTGCTGCACTATGCTGGGCTGGACGAGCGCACCAATGCGGGCATCAAGGATTTTGAAGCCGCCCTCAAAGCCGACAACAAGACCTATGAAATTCACCTCTACGAAGGGGCCAACCACGCTTTCAACAATGACACCAACACGGCGCGCTATGACAAGGCCGCCGCAGATCTGGCCTGGGGCCGGACGATTGGGTTTTTGAGGAAGAATCTCGCCTGAGCGCGCGGTGCACTGACGTGACAATTGTCCTCCCGGCATGCCGGGAGAGGAGAAGTGAATTTTATATCCCCAGCATCTTCTTCAGCAACTTCTTATCACCGCCCTCGCCCGCTGCGAAATCATCGAAGGCTTTGGCTGTGGTTTCGATGATGTGGCTGGCGATGAAGGGCGCGCCTTCTGCGGCACCCTGGTCCGATGATTTGAGGCAGCATTCCCATTCGAGCACGGCCCAGCTGTCATAATTATATTGCGAGAGTTTAGAGAAGATGGCGGCAAAGTCCACCTGACCATCACCCAGTGAACGGAAACGGCCCGCACGCTGTGTCCAATTCTGGAAGCCAGAATAGACACCTTGGCGACCGGTTGGATTGAATTCCGCGTCCTTCACATGGAAGGCGCAGATGCGCTCATGATAGATGTCGATGAATTCGAGATAGTCGAGCTGTTGGAGCACGAAATGCGAAGGATCATAGTTGATCTGGCAACGCTTGTGGCCCTTGAGCTTGTCGAGGAACATTTCAAAGGTGATGCCGTCCATCACATCTTCGCCGGGGTGAATTTCAAAACCAACGTCAATGCCGTTCTCGTCAAACACATCGAGCAGCGGCTTCCAGCGCCTGGCCAGCTCGGTGAAGCCTTCCTCGACGAGGCCCGGTGGGCGGGGTGGCCAAGGGTAGAGATAGGGCCAGCACAGCGCGCCGGTGAAAGAGACGTGTGAGGTGAGGCCCAGATTCTTGGACGCGACCGCACCCCATTTCACTTGCTGCTCGGCCCAGGCACGCCTTGCATCGGGTTTCCCATGCACGTCCTTGGGTGCGAAGGCATCGAGCACATCGGTGTAAGCCGGGTTCACCGCCACGAGATGGCCTTGCAGATGCGTGGAAAGTTCAGTGATGGTGATGCCATGTTTGGCGGCGGTGCCTTTCAACTCATCACAATAAGTTTTGCTCTCGGCGGCTTTTTTCAAATCAATGAAGCGCGCATCCCATGTGGGCACCTGCACGCCCTTGTAACCAAGCCCCGCCGCCCATTTGCAAATGGCGTCGAGGGAATTGAAAGGTGCTGCGTCGCCCGCAAATTGCGCGAGGAAAATGGCGGGGCCTTTGATGGTGGTTGGCATGGTTCTCTCCTGTTTTTTGTCTCCCTCCCCTCACTTGAGGGGAGGGTTAGGGTGGGGTTGGTGCAACACCCTCAAAATTGAAAATGGAATTCGCTGAACGAACCCCACCCCGCCCTCCCCTGAAGACAGGGGAGGGAGAAGTGCTATGTATTATTCAACAATCCTTCCAAATATTCCTGCCTTCCGCTCTTGGGCTGTGGCTCAATCTTGTCTTTGTGGACCCGCGCGGCAATCCCTTCCAGCGTGGCGCCCTTGTCCAACATAGCCTTGTTCTCTGGCCTGTCCCAGCCGGCATAGCGCTTGGCGATTTCGGCATCGAGCTTGCCATCTTCAATGATCTTGGCAGCGTTGAGTAAACCACGGGCGCAGGCGTCCATTGATGCGACATGAGCGTAAAGCAGATCATCCGGATCGAGCGATTGGCGGCGGATCTTGGCATCAAAATTCATGCCGCCTGTCGTGAAGCCGCCTGCGCGAATGACTTCCAGCATCATCAACGTGAGCTCTGGCACATTCATTGCAAACTGATCTGTGTCCCAGCCCACTTGATAGCCACCGCGATTCAAATCCAGCGAACCGAAAATGCCCAGCGATGACGCCAGCGCAATCTCGTGCTCAAACGTATGGCCCGCCAGAATGGCGTGGTTCTGTTCGATGTTCATCTTCACATCATTTTCGAGGCCATAGGATTTGAGCAGACCGTAAATGGTGGCCACGTCATAGTCATATTGATGTGTGGATGGTTCCTTGGGCTTGGGCTCAATCAAGATTGGGCCCTTGAAGCCGATTTTGTGTTTGTAATCCACAACCAATGAAAGGAAGCGCCCGGCCTGTTTCAGCTCTTGGCCAATGCGCGTGTTGATCAGCGTTTCATAACCTTCGCGGCCGCCCCACATCACATAGTTTTCACCACCCAAGCCATGCGTCACATCCAGCGCATGTTTCACTTGTGCCGCGCAATAAGCAAAGACATCTGGATCGGGGTTCGTTGCAGCACCGGCCATGAAGCGGCGGTTGGAGAACATGTTGGCTGTGCCCCACAACAGTTTCTTGTTGTGTTTGGCCATTTGCTTTTCGAGAATTTTTGCAATGGCAGAAACATTGGCGTTGAATTCCTGAAGGCTGTTGCCCTCAGGTGCAATGTCGAGATCATGGAAAGAGAAATAGTCGATGTCCAAAAGCCGCAGCGTCTCGAACATCACTTCGGCCTTTTTCTCGGCGGCCTTCATCGGGTCTGCCATGTGATGCCATTCGCGCATGAATGTTTCACCACCGAAGGGATCGCCGCCCGGCCAGCACAACGTGTGCCAATAGCAAACGGCGAAGCGCAAATGGTCGCGCATGGTTTTGCCGAGAACTTTCTGTGAGGGGTTATAGTATCTGAAGGCCAGCACATTCTTGGTGGCCGGGCCTTCGAATTTGATCGTGTCTTTGATCGAATAGAATGTCATCTGATGTCCTTGATGGCTGGATAGATTTCTGTGTAGCGCTGATAGGCTGCGTCATAAGCGGCTTTAGCTTTGGCTTCGGGCAGAATGGTTTTGGCGATCCTGGGCTTGGTGCAAATCTTTTCGAATGACGCGCCGGTTGCCGCCATCAATCCCATGCGGGCACCACCGAAAGCGCCGCCCACATCGCCAGCGGCTGGTAAATCAATGGGGAGGCCCAAAACAGTGGCGATGATCTTCAGCCAGATTTCAGAATGGGTGCCGCCGCCCACGGCGGTGAGGCGCCTCACTGCTGTGCCGGCTTGGCGCAGGGCTTCCAATGAATCGCGGAAAGCAAAAGCCACGCCATCTAAAACGGCGTGAGTCATTTCCTTGGCATCTGTTTCTTGGCCAAGACCTAAGAAAGCGGCGCGAATTTGCGAGTCTCCGACAGGGGTGCGTTCGCCCGAGAAGTATGGCAGCAGCAGAACCGACGAAGGCCCATCCAGCTTTTTGCCCAGAGCCGCCGTGAGCTTTGGCGCAGGCGTCTTCAACAATTTGGCCAACCACTCAATCGAGTCGGTCGCTGAGAGGATCACCCCCATTTGGTGCCAGGTGCCGGGCACTGCGTGGCAGAAGGCATGAACGCCGCGCGCCGTGTTGGGGCTGAACTTGGCATTGGACACAAACATCACGCCCGATGTGCCCAGCGACAGGATCGCATCGCCATCATGCACAGCACCAATGCCAACAGCAGCCGAAGCATTGTCGCCGCCGCCGCCCGCCACTACAGGCTTCAAAGGCATGCCCCAGTCTTTGGCCAGCTTGTCGGTGATGCGTCCCGTGGCATCGGTGCCTTCAAAGAGTTCGGGCATCTGGTCGCGGCGCATGTGGGTGGCGCGCAGAACGGTTTCAGACCAATTGCGCTTGGCGACATCCAGCCAATAGGTGCCTGCACTGTCCGACATGTCGGAACCATAAGTTCCCGTCATGCGGTAGCGGATGTAATCTTTTGGCAGCAGCACTTTTGCGACTTGCTCAAATATCTTGGGTTCATGCTTTTTCACCCAGAGCAGTTTGGGCGCGGTGAAGCCTGCCAACGGAATATTGCCCGTGATGGCCTTTGCCTCAGGGCAGTCACGCAAGATTTCAGCGCATTCTTCAAAGCTGCGCGCATCATTCCACAGGATGCAGGGGCGCAGTACTTTGCCGTTCTTGTCCAGCAATGTTGCGCCATGTTGCTGGCCCGACATGCCGATGCCTTTAACGACGGCGATGGCTTTGGGTTTTTTCAGGCGCAGCGATTTCACCACGGCATTGGCAGCTTTCCACCAATGTTCCGGGTTCTGCTCGGACCAGCCGTGATGCGGGCGCAAGACCTTGAGCGGGCTTGAGGCCGTAGCGATCAGCTTTTGCTTATCGTCGATGATCACGCCCTTCACCGAAGAGGTGCCGAAATCCAAACCCAGATACATCGTGGCCTCGCCTCATCTTGGCAGTTTCAAGACGCCCCAGACTAGAACGAGTTTTCAGCCCCTGTCTATATTTAATTTGATCATCAAATTAAATTACGCACTATTGGTCTCTACCCGTCAGCTTTTTCAACTTACTCTGCAAATAGACCAACAACCCGTCAACCACCACACGGATGCGGGCCGAGTCGCGCAGGCTCTCGTGATATACAACATAAGCAGGTTGATAATAGAACGGTTCAGGGAACACCCGCACCAGATTGGTGTATTCGTCCTCTTCATAGCAAGGCATAGCCGAGATGCCGACGCCGGAGAGCACCGAGCGCAGGGCGACACTTGTGCTATTCACCCGTGCGTACTTCTCCTCGTCGGTTTTGAATTGTTCCATCCAGGCAAAACCGGGCAAGTGATGGCGCGATTCCGTGAAAAGAATAAGACGATGTTCGCGCAGCTCTTCGGGCGTTTTCGGCAATCCATATTGCGTGGCATAGTCTCTTGAAGCGTAGACGCACCAACCCAAATCAAAAGCCTTGCGCGCAATCAAGTCAGGTTCCTTGGGCAGAGCAAACCGTAAGCCAATATCAGCCTCGCCCGCCGCCAGATTGACCATCTGATCGGTATCAGAAATTTCAACATGAAGGTTAGGGTGTTGCTGGTGCAGAATTGCACAGATCGGATTGAGGAAGTGAAAGAACGTGCCGACCGTGGTGATCTTGACTTTGCCTTCGATTGCTTGCTTGGCTGATTTGATCGCTGTCGCGGTGGATTGAATGGACACTTCCATGGCTTCAGCGGTGCGCAAGGCCATTGTGCCTTCGGCCGTAAAACGAAACTCGCGACCACCTCGCAACACCAGAACAGCGCCAAAGGCATCTTCTGCAGCAGCCAACCTGCGGCTGACGGTGGAGCTATCCACACCCAAGATGCGTGATGCGCCTGCAACGGAGCCACCCCGCGACAAGGCTAGGATCACCCTTAAGTCGCTCCATTCCAAATCAGCCAAGATGACTCCCGTTCCGCCCCAATTCCAAGCTACGGGCATGGCCACATTTTTGCAAGGGAACCATGCAGAAAGATGCCCCCGGCAAATTTGAATCCCGATCGTGCACGGATCTGCCTGAGTTTTTGCACGAGGTCATTGCGATGGCGGGCATCGACGGATCAATCGAATTGTAAGAGTGTCAATTCATCGAAAGGCTCACAGCCCTTCGAATTGAAACACAAAAAATCCGGCAAGCGCCAAGCCCAAGAGGAACGCCTTTTGAGAAGCGGAGAACGCTTGTCCCAACCCAAGGAGAAACCGCCATGTCTAAACGTAATTTCATGAAAGCCGCAGCAGGTATTGCCGCCACAGTTGTAACTGCTGGCATTGTGGGCAAAGCCCAAGCTGCCGCCATGGGCCCTGTGCTCGCCGTCATCAGCCATCCGGTGAAAGACTACGCTGCTTGGCGCGTTGTCTATGACAGCGCCGAACCTATCCGCCAGAAGGCGGGTGTTACCGGTGCCGAAGTTTTTCATGACCCTAAGGACCCCAAGATGATTGTGATTATTCACCGCTTTCCTACTGTAGAAGCGGCCCAAGCCTTCCTTGGCGATCCAGGATTGAAAGAAGCGATGATGAAGGGCGGCGTCACCGCACCCCCTACCGCAATTATTGCCGTCGCTGTTTAAAAAAACCTGCGGCGGGGCAATGACGCCACGCTGCTTCCCATTCACAAGGAACACAGCCATGACCAGACTGCCTCAAAAAACCCGCGATATGCACAACCATCACATGGATTCGACGCGCTGGAACAATTTCAATTTCCGCGATGATGATATCGTCATTTCCACTTATGCAAAATCTGGCACAACCTGGATGCAGCAGATCATATCGCAATTAATTTTCAATGGAGCTGAAGGCCTAGACGTTTCTCATCTCTCTGCCTGGGTCGATCTGCGTATCATGCCGCCAGAAGCCTATGCCGCACTTGATGCGCAGACCCATCGCCGCTTTGTAAAAACCCACTTGCCAGTCGATGCGTTGGTGTTCTCGCCCAAAGCAAAATACATCTATGTGGGCCGCGATGGCCGCGACATGGTGTGGAGCCTGTTCAATCACTACACGAACGCCAATGATCATTGGTATGGAGCCTTGAATAATACACCTGGCCGCGTTGGCCCAGCCATCGAACGCCCGCCAGCAACACCACAAGAACTCTTCCGGCGGTGGTTTGAACAAGATGGTGCACCTTTCTGGTCTTATTGGGAGAATGTGCGCTCATGGTGGAAGCTGCGCGATCTGCCCAATGTGAAGTTCGTGCATTTCAATGATTTGAAAAATGACCTTTCAGGGACCATTCAAGACATTGCCGACTTTCTGGGCATCAAGCCAAGCGCAGACATGTTGCAGAAAATCACTTCGCATTGCACCTTTGAGTATATGAAAGCCCATGCCGAACAGGTTGTGCCGCTGGGTGGGATGCTGTGGGAAGGTGGCGCCAAAACGTTCATCAACAAAGGCACCAATGGACGCTGGAAGGATGCACTTACGCAAGCCGAGTCCCGCGCATATGAGGCCCGTGCGATCAAAGAATTGGGCGAAGACTGCGCAGCCTGGTTGGCACATGGTGCAGCCAGCCAAACTCGAAAAGTGGCATAAAGCAAAACTGAGCAGCCCGGTGGCATTCCATCCAAAGGGCTGCTCATACCAAACGGATGAATTAGCCTAGCGCCGCCTTGATCACCGTGTGCGCAATCGCCCAAGGGTGCGAGGCATGAATGCCGTCCGGGTGTTTGCCTGCCAACATCAAGCGCACATCGGCGAAGGTAAACCACTTTGCAGCTTCCAACTCTTGGTCATCGAGCGAAATCGTCTCACTTGTGGCCTCGGCAATGCAGCCCACCATCAGGCTTGATGGGAATGGCCAAGGCTGGCTGGCCACATAAGTCACCTTGCCGACTTGCACCCCGGTCTCTTCACGCACTTCGCGGGCCACGGCCTGTTCAATCGTCTCGCCCGGCTCCATGAAGCCCGCGATGGCGGAATACATGCCCGGCGCCCAGGCTTTCTGGCGGCCGAGGAGGATTTTTCCCTCGTGTTTCACCGCCATGATCACCACGGGGTCGGTGCGGGGGAAATGATCGGTTTTGCAAGATGGGCAATGGCGACGATACCCCGCATCAGCCATTTGCGTTTTACTGCCACAAGCGGCACAAAATCCATGGCGCTCATGCCAATGGATCAAGCTGCGGGCTTGGGCCAGGATAGAGAGTTTCGCTTGCGGCAAAGTATGGGCAGTCATTAACGGACGCAGCGCCACCATCTCGCCCTCGCTGTTGGCGCTGAAGGCAAACCAAGCTTGGGCTTTTTCGTCTTCGCCGAGAAAAACCAGGCCTTGCAGGTTTTCTGGACGGGCCGTGACCAAGGCCTCGCCAGCGATTCGGGTGCTATCGCCAAATATTTGAATGAACTTGGCATTTTGATCGTCCAAGCGAGTTTTGAGCCAGGCTTGGTCGGACCTGTGGTTGGCTTTGCGGTCGAGCGGCGAGTGAATGAAGGCCATTTCGGCCATAGCGGGGTTCCCGATGAAAAGAATCAAACAGATAATCGCCCGCTTTAACGTAATATTTACCTAAAAAGTTAACTTTCAGGTTCTGTTGGGAAATGGCGGCGATTGATTTGCCGGTCGCCGCTATTGGAGAATGAGAACATGAAGCCAGGTATTCCATGGAGCGTGAAGGGTGTTGAACCCGAGCTCAGGGAAATTGCGAAGACCGCCGCGCGTCGTTCGGGCATGACGCTGGGCGAATGGCTCAACTCCGCCATTAACGAACAGGCCGATGGTCCTGCGCCTGCTGGCGATGCAGCACCTGCGCGCAGCCCTCGCAGCAGTTTGATTTCAACCCACCCCATTGAACGGGCCGCCACCAAGCTTGAAGATATTGCGGAACAGCTTTCGCGCCTTGCGGCGCGTGACAGCGAAAGCGCTTATCGCCCAACGCACGCGCCCGAAGACCCACTGGCTTTTGCCAAGGTGATGAGCCGGGTTGAGAGCAATGAGAAGCAAACGGTTGAGGCCTTCAGTGCCGTCAACGAACGCTTGGCCACCATCAGCCGCCAGATTTCACGTGGCCAGCCGCCCGCTGCGCCAGTTAAGATCGAAGATGCGCCGGGTTATCAGGCGATGGAAAAAGCGGTGCGCAACATTGTTGAGCACTTGGAAGTTTCCGACAAACGCACCCGCGAGAACATGAAATCGTTGCAAGAGCGCATGGGCGATATGGCCAACCGTGTGGCTACATCCAACAGCGAGCAAGTGCTGCGCCAAGCGCCAGCTTTCAGCCAGCTTGAAAACCGTCTGACAGATTTGGCGCGGCGCATTGAACAGCCACAAGCGCCCCAACAACCCACCGATCAATTGCGCGCCGAGCTTGACCAATTGGCCGGACGCATCGACACGGTGCATCAAACGGCTGAAACCCTTGCCAATCGCGCCCAGACTCAGGCCGTGCAATCTGCGCAAGCTGAACTTCGCGCCATTGAACAGCGCATCACCAGCCTTTTGAACGATGCGCGCCAATCGATCTCCGCTGACCATATGGGCCCGGCAGAAGTGCAGCGCTTCCGGCAAGAGATTGACAAGATCAACGGGCGAATTGACGAGTCAGCGCTGCACTCTGCTTCGGACCGCGATGTGAGTGCGCTCAAAGTTGCGGTTGAACAATTATCCACCCGTGTGGCCCAAGGCCAAGACCCGCGTCCACTGGCGGCGTTTGACCAGCGGCTGGTTGAGATTTCGCAGAAGCTTGAGAAGACCGAGGCCGCGACTCGTGGATTGCCACAGATCAATGATCTGGAGCGGCGCTTTGCTGAGCTTGATCAAAGGCTGGCGCAATCAATCACAAACCCCAGCGCAGCCAGCCATGATTTGCTGACGCAAAAGCTGAGCGAAGTTGATGATCGCCTGGCGCGCACTGAACACCAGCTTTCGCATCTTGAAACCATCGAACGCGCCATCAGCCAGCTTTATGATACGATGGAGCAGAACCGTAAATCTGCCCATGAGGTGGCCCGTGATGCGGCGGCGCGCGTGGCTGAACAGTTCGCCAGCCAAGTTGCCCCTGCTGGGCCACTGTCATTGGCAAACGCGCCCGAAATCATGGCCTTGCAAAGCGGCCTTCATGCGGTGCGGGACGCTGCTCGTGGCGCTGATAAACACAATCAAGAAACACTTGAAGCCGTTCACGAAACACTTGAACAGATCGTCAGCAAGCTGACGGAGATGGAAACGGCGGCGATTGGCCAAAGACTGGCGATCGCGGCTGGGCCTTCGCCTGAACACCATGCACCTGCGCCAAAGCCAGCCGATGTTTTCGCCGAAGTTCATCCCTTTGAAGTGCAGCCCCCGGAAGAGCCAGACGCGACCCACATGATGGCGGAGCCTGCCTTCGCAGAGCCTTTTGCCCAGGTTGCGCCGCCCGTGGCCCAAAATGCGTTTGCGCCAATCCCAGAGCCGACAAACTTTATGGCATCGGTGTTTGCCGAAGTTTCTGCGCCGCTCGCTGGCTCCGGCCCTGCGGCTGCCGCGCCGAGTGTTGATGGAGGCATTGGTGATTTGGTTGCCGCTGCGCGCCGCCTGCATCAGGCCAGCCACGGCCAAGCCAATGCCCTTTCCGGCGTTACCCCCACTGCTAAGATTAAAGGGGTCAAGGCCAAAGGCTTTCAACTGCCATTCCTGAAAAAGGCAAAAACTACGAAAAGTGCCGGTCTTGCCGCGAATGCTGAACCCGCAACCGCACTGAATTTGAAGCCCGCCAATGGCAATGCCCCGGGCACGCGGGTTCGTCTCATCGTCCTGGGTCTGGCCTTCATTGCCGTGGCCACATTCGCGGTTTCAAACATGGCTGGGCGGTTGCACACCACGGCAGCCCCAGCCGTTATCCAACCGCAAGCGGACGCGACGCCGCTTGCTGCACCTCTTGTTGCAGCGCCTGCTCCGGTGCAAGCCGCAGCGCCAGCCGCTGCCGCCCCAGCCGCACAGCCCGAACCTGCGCCCTTGGCTGCGCCTAGTGACAAGGCCAAGACTAGTGCCGGAACACAGCAGCAGGGTGACGCGAGTTCCGCCATGCAAGCCGACCCAATTTTGACTGGATCGGTGACGGCTGCCAAAGGCGATAGCTTTGAGCCTGCTGCGCCCGGAACTGGTTCGGTTGCTTTAGAACTTGCCGTTGGCCCATTGAAATTGCGCCATGCGGCCGAAAGCGGTGACAGCAGCGCTGCGTTTATTGTGGCCACGCATTATCTGAATGGCGATACGGTTCCGGTTGATTATGCCAAGGCGGCCTATTGGTATGGCAAATCTGCTGCGGCGGGTGTTGCCCCAGCACAATATCGCCTGGCCACTTTATATGAACGCGGCAAGGGTGTGGATAAGAACCTCTCAGCTGCTCTCTCATGGTATGAACGCGCCGGAGCACTTGGCAATATCAAGGCGATGCACAATGCCGCCGTCATTGCAGCAGGCAGCGAAGCTGGAACGCCAGACTATAACCGCGCCTTCAAATGGTTTTCACTGGCGGCCAATCATGGGGTGAAAGACAGCCAGTTTAACTTGGCCGTTCTGATTGAGCGTGGTCTTGGCGCCAAGCAGGACAGTGCAGAAGCCCTGTTCTGGTATATGGCCGCCGCCAATCAAGATGACGCAGACGCAAAATTGCGCGTTGCCGCTTTGTCGAAGAGCCTCACCCCCGCCACGGTGGATGCTGCCAAACTGCGCTTGAACGGTTTTGTACCGTTGAAAGCGCCAGACGTTGCCAATGTGGTTGCCGTCAATGACGCGCAGTGGAACCCACAGCAATCGGCGGTGACTTTGCCTGCCAATATCAATGATCAAGCCAAAGCACTGCTTGAAAAGCTGGGCTACCGCGTGGGTGATCAAGATGGCGCTCTCGACACCAAGACCGCCAACGCCATCAAACTGTTTCAAATGAAGCAAGGCCTGAAAGTCACGGGCAATGTGACACAAGATTTGATTGCGACCATGCAGTCCAAGGCCGGCTAAGCCAAACGCAACGCGTCATTAATAACATGGGCGATAGCGTCGTCTAAATTCTTGGGGAGGCTTGTTTGATTCGGACCACTGCTTTGTTGTTCACTGCTCTCATTCTTGCGGGCTGCGGTGAAAAAGTTTCTGCGGTTTCACAGAATGAACCTTTTCACATTGCCAAAGTTGAAGCGATGGGTCCACCGCCCAAAGACAGCAGCGACGCGCAGTTGCGCGATTTGCGCGATCAGACGATTATGTTGGGCAGCCGCGTTCCAGCCACCAACAATCCCTATCTGCTGCGCCTTCGCATCGTGAATTTTCACCAGAAGAATCCAGCACTTTCAATTCTGATCGGCGACAGCAACAACTTGACCGTTTCTGGCGAAGTGTGGAGCCTTGATGGCAAAACACTCAAAGGCACGTTCAAGTCCACGGCGATGACTGACTATGTTGTGAATGGTCTGATAGGCGCGGCGATTGCCGCAGGCACTTCCGTCAATGATGTCGAACATAAGCTCGACGCCGAAGCAGCCAACGGCATTCTCGAGCAGGTTTATGGTACCAAGGTTTGGAATAGCTGGGGCGGACACCGCTGATTTAACCCAACCGATCAAATGGAAATTTGAAAATGCGAGCCTGCCCCAGAAGCCAGGCTTGTGTTTTTTCCGGCGTGAACAATCTGCGATAGGGTTCTGCAAAGACCGATAGTGCGCCCGTGTAAGCCCCGAAGGCCGGCATGATCAGGCGGCGTTCATCGGCGATGAAACATTTGCCGGACACACGCCGCCCACGCTGCGTGATGGCACAGCCGGGATGCAAGTGGCCGGAGATTTCAAGTTCATCTCGCGCCAGCCTTGCGGGTTCGTGGCGCAATGTCAGTGGCCCCAGAATGATATGATCAGCGGCGTGGCCCGCGAGATGTTTGGGCGGCAGCGGATCGTGGTTGCCGCAAATCCAGAAACATTCATGGGTG
>JAYWAB010000102.1:0-4016 GCA_043782835.1 Aestuariivirga sp. | reverse complement strand
GCGCGGGCCAGCGCTTTTCGTCAATTCCTTCGACTTGCAGCAACTGCTTGAGCAGGCGCAACTGGTCATCATCATCAAGAATGGAAAAACCGGATTTCAACCCCGCCAGCTCCGCATGGGCCCGCAGGATTTTGACGCCAATGGCGTGAAACGTGCCGAGCCAGGCCATGCCTTCCACCGCACCGCCGATCAAATGGCCGATGCGCTCCTTCATTTCGCGCGCCGCCTTGTTGGTGAAAGTGACAGCGAGGATCTGTGATGGCCAAGCCTTGCGCAGGGTGAGCACATGGGCCAGCCGCGTGGTCAGAACGCGGGTCTTGCCCGTGCCAGCGCCCGCCAGCACCAACAGGGGGCCGTCAATCGTCAGCACGGCTTCACGCTGCTCTGCGTTCAGGCCATCCAGATAGGGCGGAGCGGCCGAGGCCATGGCACGCGCCGCCAAACCCCAAGGTTTGGGCGGTGGCGGGGTGTCGTCAAAATTGTCAAAATCAATGGGCATAGGGGCTCGATTCTCGAATCCCTATATAGGCGTTTCGCCGGGCGAATGTGTCAGCCTGGCATAATTTTATGCGCAGCGTTTGAAAGCTTCTGCCATCTGCGTTTCGCGCTTCATGGCCAGCTGGGTTTGCAGCTTGCGCCAATAAGCGGCGGTTTCGGTATCGCCAGACTTCTCGCAAAGCAGCGCATGGCGCGCCGCTTCACCAGCAGCATGGGTGCCATGGACGAAAACCAAGGCATCAGCAAAATGTGAAAATCCCGTATTGGTCATGATCGTCTCCCTTTTCAATTCTCTTGTTGAGTCTTGATGCCCTGAAACTATGCCGATAGTTTTGCGGGAATGTGACGATGTGGGGGCAGGCGTCATTAAATCAGCTCGATCTTGGCTTTGGTGTTCGCTGAAAGCTGGAGCTGCTTATCTTTTGTCAGCAGAATGACATCTAAGTTCGCCGCCAGACACACATAACTGGCATCATAGGGCGTTATATTTTCGCGCAGCGACCAAATTTGTGGGTTGAGATGCAAGACCGAAAGTCGTTCAATAGGCCAGTCGGCAAAAGTTTTGAACAAAAGCGCGCCCTGTTCTCCTCGCAAACGTTTGGCGATCAGATGCTTTCGCAAACCATTCAGAACTTCAAGATCAATAAGATGCGGTGCGATAAGGCCGTCTTCCGCTTCCAACCTAGCGATGATTGTTTCGGAATTGGGTGCGTCAGTCAAAATATGGAGGATAACAGAAGCGTCAACGACGATCATCTACGATCGCGATCTTCGCGTATAAGTTCAACGGCACTCTTGTCTGACTGTATTGCCGGAAGTTTGCGTAAATTTTTATAAAACTGCACCGATGACGGACGGCGCGCCACTTTCCCGAGTTCGATTTTCACAAACTGTGTGAGGGACAAACCTTCTTCATCCGCCTTTTTGACCAAAGCAGCATGAAGCGAACCATCAAAATCCCGAATATGGATGTGTTTATTCATGCATGCAGTTTGCATGCAAGCTGCCGAAAAGTCAACTCCGCTTCCCCGGCAACCCAATCACATGGCCCACTTGTGGCGGCAGGGGCAGGGCCTTATGCGCCTCGGCCATCGCGTTGATGTTGCGCTGCACCTCTTCGGGAAAGGCCGATGTGCGATGCACATTCATGTCCACATGGCTGATCATCACTTCGAGAACGCAGGCGAGATAGCTCGTCTGCCCTCGAAACATCTGTTGCACATAATGTACGCGCTTTTGATCCGCCCCGATGATTTGCGTTTCAACCCGCACATCCTCGCCCTGTTTCAGCTCATTGGCATAGGTGGTGTGGGTTTCCAGCGTGAACGTGGTGCAGTTGGTGCGCTTCACATAATCGGCACCCGTGCCAAATCCTTCAAACATTTCCTCGGCGGCGCGGTCGAACAACACGGCGTAATAGGCCATGTTCAAATGGCCGTTGTAATCCGTCCATTGACTTTCGACCTTCTGCATCTTGCTTGTGTAAGACTTGGCATTTGTCATGGTAAAACGTGAACCCTATGTTAGTGTTGTGCGTGATGGATACACTATCTCCAAATGCCAATACAGGGCGCGCCATTTCTGAAGCACGCGCACTTTTGGGCGACAGGTTGTCGACCGCCATGGCCGTGCGCGAACATCACGGCAAGGACCAAACCTGGAACGAAGGTCACGCACCAGATGCCGTGGCTTTTGTGCAATCGACCGATGAAGTGCAGGCGTTGTTGAAGATTTGCGCTGCAGAAAAAGTGCCGGTGATTGCCTATGGCACGGGCACTTCACTGGAAGGTCATATCGCAGCGGTACACGGCGGAATATGCATTGATCTCAGTGGGATGAGCGCCATTCTCGAAGTGAATGTTGAAGATCAGGATTGCCGCGTTCAGGCCGGCGTCACCCGCAAGACGTTGAATGTGCACCTGCGCGATCAAGGCCTTTTCTTCCCGATTGATCCCGGTGCCGACGCCTCATTGGGTGGCATGGCCTCCACCCGCGCTTCGGGCACCAACGCGGTGCGCTATGGCACGATGCGCGAGAATGTGATGGGCTTGACAGTCGTGCTGGCCGATGGCCAGGTGATCAAGTCCGGAACACGCGCCCGCAAGTCTTCCGCCGGCTATGATCTCACACGGCTTTTCGTCGGTGCCGAAGGCACCTTGGGCATCATCACCGAAGTGCAGCTCAAGCTTTACGGCATTCCCGAAGCTATCGCCGCGGGCATCTGCGCTTTCCCTTCGGTGGAGGCCGGTTGCAACGCAACGATCGAGACCATCCAAATGGGCATTCCCGTGGCGCGCATCGAGTTGGTGGATGCCGAACACATCAAGGCCATCAACGCCTATTCGAAACTCACCATGCCAGAAGCGCCAACTTTGTTTGTGGAATTTCATGGCACGAAGGCAGGCGTGAATGAACAATCCGAACTCTTCGGCGAAATTGCCGCCTCCCACGGCGGCAGCGCCATGGCCTGGGCAACGCAGGAGGAGGACCGCGCCAAGCTCTGGCAAGCGCGTCATGATGCCTTCTGGGCCACCAAGGCAATCAAGCCTGGCAAGGAAGAATCCATTGCCACCGATGTCTGCGTGCCCATTTCCCGGCTGGCAGAATGCGTGACGCAAACCCAAGCCGATTTGGAAGCCAACAATATCTATGGCCCGATCATCGGCCATGTCGGCGATGGCAATTTCCATGTGGTGCTGTTTTGTGATCGCAGCGATGCTGACGAAGTGAAGCGTGTGAAGGCGGTTTACGGTAGAATGATTGATCGGGCGCTGGCCATGGGCGGCACGTGCACGGGCGAACATGGCATTGGCCTGGGCAAGCGCGATTATCTGAGGCGCGAACACGGCGCAGGCGTTGATGTCATGCGCCAGATCAAGCTGGCATTGGACCCCACCAACATCATGAACCCCGGCAAGAACGCGGGACCTTAGTTAGACCGGAAAAAAGTCACGTTTGAAGTAGCTGCCATTTTTACTCCCTCTTGTGGAGTGGTGAAATCGTATAAGCGCATTTGAAAATCACCCTTCCCCCGCAGGGGGAAGGGTGAATATCTGCAATCGCCATAGAACTCCCAAAAATAGATACGTGACGAGCAATTCAAAAAGATTTCATCCTAATTTTTCACCCCACCCGCCAACCATGCCGCACATTCTGGCCCGAGTTCGGCGACGGCTTTTTCTTCATAGGCTTTGATCTCGCCGGCTGAGAGGCTATCACGCCAACGGCCATTGCTGCCCTTGTTGATGAAGGTAGTGGCCCCACCTTTCCAAACTGAGCCACCACGTGGAGCCACTTCGGCGGCATGGGTTTTCATATAATCAAAGCTGCAATGCTCAACCATTTTTGGCATGAGCTTTTCATCGACGGCAATATCCAGAAACGCAGCAATACGTCTGATTGATCCTTCAAGATCATGCTTCATGTCATTGAAGTGGACCAGCAACACATTTGGCAAATGCCGAATGTCCCACCACGAGCGGATGTGTTGCCAATAAGGCCAGATCGGAAATCCGTTG
>JAYWAB010000101.1:0-20127 GCA_043782835.1 Aestuariivirga sp. | reverse complement strand
CTGAGGACTTTCTCATCACGTCGACGACTGATCAGCAGTGATCCTCCTCGACACGCATATGGTTTTAGCTTTGCTGGGCCAGGTCGATTTGGTTTTGCCACAACAAACAGCAAATGAACTTCGCAGCACCTCAAATAAATATGTGAGCGTTGCAACAATCTGGGAACTTGCGATTAAATACCGTCTCAACAAATTGAAACTCGAATTTCCATTGAATGAATTGCCGCGGCACCTGATGCGCATTCAAACCGGCCTTCTGGATGTTTCCGTTGCCCACACCTTGGCCGACATTGGTCCTGAACCCATTACAAAAGATCCATTTGATCGCTTGCTCTTGGGTGTTTGTGCAACTGAGGCTATGAAGCTGCTCACCATAGACCGCGCGCTCATTGGCCATCCCTTGGCGTGGCGTGAAACATGAGGATTTCATTTTGAAAATTACAACATTGGTTGCGGCTTCGCTGTTGTTTTTCTCCTCTTCAGCTTTTGCCCAAGTCAAAATGTCTGGCGAGTTCACCGCCGCGCGCGTCTGCCCGGCGCTGCAATCAATTAAAAACGGCACCAACCCCGGCGATGTCTCGATTGAGCCGGGAACCGCCTATCATCTCCTCGGCAAGAACAAGGATGATGCCACCCATTATTGGATTGAAGTGCCCGGCGCCACGCCCTTTCAGCGCTGGGTCGCACTTGATTGCGGCACGGTTGATGGCGCCCAGGCCGTGGCACCTGCCCAAACACAAAAAGGCACTGCCGCAGGCAGTGCTGCCGCCAACACCCCCCAAGGCAATGTAAAGCCCAAGGCCCAATCGCGCGGCTTTGGCGGCAAAGCGCCATACTATGCCTTTGCCCTGTCGTGGGAGCCCGCCTTCTGCGAGGCAATGCGCGACAAGGCCGAATGCCGCGCCGAAACCCCAAAGTCATTTGAAGCCACACATTTTACTTTACATGGCCTCTGGCCCCAACCGCGCCGCAACCAGTTCTGCAATGTCGATCCGAAACTCTCAGCTTTGGATGATCAACACCAATGGGATGCGCTGCCAGAGCCCGAGCTTTCTCCCGCCACCCGCGCCGCCCTCAGCATCGCCATGCCCGGCACCATGTCGAATTTGCAGCGGCACGAATGGATCAAACACGGCACCTGCTATCCTGCCACCTCAGCCGAGCAATATTTCAAGGATGAGATGCGCTTGGCTGCCGATGTGAACAGTTCTTCTGTGCAAAAGCTCTTCGCCGACAACATCGGAAAGCAGATCACCGCTGAAGCCATCCGCGCCAAGTTTGATCAAAGCTTTGGCCCGGGGTCCGGCGCCCATGTGCAAGTTGAATGCGATAAACAAGGGCGCCTCTCGGGGTTCACGCTCAATCTTCGTGGCGATATTCCCGGCGGTGCGACTTTGCCTTCTTTGCTGGCCTCGGGCGATGAGGCGCAGAACAAGTGTGAGAGCGGCTCGGTCGACGCGGTCAGGTGATCCCTGCCGCCAATTCCGCAATCCGCCGCGCCGCCTCTGCAATCTGGGCCTCGTCCACAGTCAGCGCCACGCGCAAATGGCCGGCACCAGCATCGCCAAAACTTTCGCCCGGCATGGTGACAACGCCTTTTTCACGCAGCAGCCTGAACGCAAATGCCTCGCCAGAAAGTCCGGTCTTGCGCACGTCGACCATCACAAACATGCCGCCTTCGGGCATGTGGGCAAAAACGCGGTTGCTGCCGCCAAGCCCATCAATCAAAGCTCTGGCGCGCGCCACATAAAGCGCTTGCATCAACTTCGTTTCAGCAAATTCATGCGACAGCGCAAAGGCCGTGGCATCCTGCAAAAACTGCGGTGAGCCAAACAGCAGCGTTTCCGAAACCGGAATAACCTTCGCGCAAAAATCTGCCGAAGCCGCAATCCATCCGCAACGAAAACCGGGCAGCGCGTGGGTTTTGGAAATAGATGAGCAGACGATCACCCGCTCTTCCAATTCCGGTTCAAAAAATGGCGAATAGAATTTGCCGCCTGCGTGGATCAGCGTGGCATAAACCTCATCCGACACAATCCACAAATCATGTTTCACCGCTAAAGCGGAAATACCCTTGATCTCGGCCTCAGTGAAAACAGCGCCCGTCGGATTGCTCGGTGAGTTCAACAAAATTGCCCGTGTCTTTTTTGTGATGGCTTTTTCCAGCAGTGCAAGGTCAGGGTGAAATCCGCGATCGGGATCAAGCTTGACCGGAACCGGAACACCACCGGGCGCTGAGACTACTGCTTCATAGGTGGCATAATAAGGATCAAACAAAATCACTTCATCGCCAAGTTCAAGGATGGAGAGAAAAGCAACGGCCAAGGCCGTCTGCGTTCCGGGCAGAAACAGAAATTGCTCTGGCGCAATCGCGCGGCCCGTCTGCTTGGTGTAATGCGCCGACAGGGCATCGAGCAACTGCGCCTCGCCATTGCCGCCTGAATATTTGGTGCGGCCCGCCTTCATGCTCTTGGCGGCCACATCCAATATGGCGACAGGCGGCGGCAAGTCCGGCTCGCCAATTGATAGAAAGATCACCTTGTCACCCGCAGCGCGGCGCTGCTTGCCCTCCATATGCACAGCCCATTTGTCCGAGCCCAAGCCTGCAACGCGATCAGTAATTTTGGCGTAACGCATGATAAAGATTTCCAACCAACGAAACAAAAAACAACAGCAATCCTTCTGTCGTCACCCCTGCGGTGGCAGGGGCCCAGCTAAACCACAATAGAGAGTGTTCAAAGCTGGATCCCCGCCTGCGCGGGAATGACGGCGTGGAGGGAACTTACATTAAAAACCGGCCAATCAACTCTCCACTTTCTCCAATGCCATGCGGCCAAGACTGACATAATCCGTCTTGCCGGAGCCTAAAAGCGGCAGTTTTTCAACTTGCACAATGGTCTTGGGAATCATCAGATCATTGGAGCCTTGGGCCTTCATCGCATCCCCAATCATCTTGCGATCAACCTTGACCAGCGTGGAGAACAAAACCAGCTGCTCGCCCTTTTTCTTGTCCGGCACAGAAACCACAGCTTGCGGAACATCAGGAAAAGCTTTCTGCAACATGATTTCAATGGAGGTGAGCGATACCATCTCGCCCGCAATCTTGGCAAAGCGCTTGGCCCGGCCCAGAATGGTGACGAAATGCAATTCATCGACACTCACAATGTCACCTGTGTCATACCAGCCACCAGGCGGCGCTTCGATGAAGCCAGGGTTGTCCGCGCGCAGATAGCCCAGCATGATGTTGGGCCCCTTCACAAAAAGCCGTCCGCCCGTCTCAATGCCGGGCACAGGTTCGATTCTGTATTGAATATCATCTAGCAACTGGCCCACCGAGCCAGAGCGATAATGCATCGGCGTATTGACCGCCAACACCGGCGAACACTCCGTGGCGCCATAGCCTTCAAAAATGCGCAACCCGAATTTCTCCATCCAAATGTCGCGCGTTTCCTGTTTCACGCGTTCAGCGCCAGCCACGACAAGGCGGATGCTGAAGAAGTCATAGGGATGGGCACTTTTTGCATAACCTGTAAGGAACGTATCCGTACCGAATATCACCGTGGCATTGGTATCATAAGCCAGCTCCGGCACAATTTTATAATGCAGTGGCGACGGATAAAGGAAACTCCGCACGCCCGAAAGCAACGGCAGCAAAAGCCCACCCAGCAAACCAAAAGCGTGAAATACAGGCAGCGCGTTAAAGACCAGATCATCCGGCGTAAACGCAATGCGCGCCGCCGCCTGTTGCCAATTGGCGTTGAGATTGCGGTGCGAAAGCACAACCCCTTTGGGAACGCCTTCAGAGCCGGATGTGAATAAGATGACGGCTGGCGTATTAGGATCGCGTTCTGCATCACGCGAGGCGCTGATCGGGAAGAACTTTCCGAATAACCCGTAAGCCTTATCACCTGTACCAATTGTTTCACGCACGTCTTCCAAATAAACAATCTTACAATTGCGCGAAAGAATTTCAACGTCGCCTTGCATCTCGGCGGTCTCAATAAATTTGCGCGAGGTGATGATGGTGCGCACCTGCGAGGCCGTGCAGGCGGCAGACATGTTGATGGCCCCGGTGGAGAAATTCAGCATGGCGGGAACTTTTCCATGCGCCATCAATCCAAAGAATGTGAGCGCCACGGCATTGGCATTGGGCAACAACACGCCAACATTTTTATGCCCACCCGTCATCGCCGCCAATTTGCGGCCCAGCACGAGGCTGCCCATAATCAGCCTGCCATAAGACAAAGGCTGGCGATTGATATCTTCCATCATCATCCGGCCCTTACCATGGGTGAGGGAAGCATCAATCAAAGTTTGCCACAACGTGCGGTCAATATTTGATGTCTTGAACATCATATTGGCCATCACATCATAAAGTTTTTCAGACTGCGCTTGCCGCAAAGCCACGCCATGCAAATTTGCAGGCTGTTCAAATTTAACCGGAGGCAGGAACGTCAACGTGATCTTCGGAAACCAGCGCAAACGCAGCTTTCCACGCATCCGGCTGAAGGGAGAGAACAAAGCACCATCAACCCGCAAAGGCAGAATTTTTGCATCGGCCAGATTGGCAATCGTGGCCGGGCCTTCATAGACTTTCATCAAACCGCCCGTGGTGGTGAGGCGGCCTTCAGGAAAGATCACCACTTTCTGGTTCCGCTTGATACGCTTCACCAACTCGCGCAGTGACAGGGGATTGGTCGGATCAATGGGCACCATGTGATAGAGAAAGAACGCAGGCTTCACCCACCAGGCCTTGGCCATATAGGTGTTGATGGCAAAAGCTGCGCGCTCTGGCAGAAAGCACGAGAGCAGGGGGCCGTCCAGATAGCTGGTGTGATTGGCAACGATCAAAGCACGCTTGCCTGCGGCGTGATAATTCTCCATGCCCTTCACTTCCACGCGGTACAGCAGCGTCATCAATCCACGCGCAAAAGCGGCAAACAAAGTCTGCGGCATTTTGATGGTGAGATACCCAACCACAATAAGATTGGCAAAGCCTAACCACACATAAAGCCCATGCACGCTCAGGCCCGTTTTCAGCAAAGCCCCCGCCAGCAGCGAAGCCACCACCATAAAGATCGCATTGACGATATTGTTTGCTGCCACGATGCGCGCGCGGCGATAATAAGGCGTGCGCGCCTGCATCAAGGCAAACATCGGCACCACAAAAAGGCCAGAACAGAAAGCAATCGCCGCAAGATCAAACAGCGCGCGCAAACCCGAGAAATGCGTGAACAAAGTGCTAGGCGAAGCGGGTGTCGCCTCAGATCCAAAGCTGCTGAATTGAGCTGTGGCGAAGTAGAGGTCAAACGTGAAAAGACTAAGCAACAGCGCAGCCAGCGGCACAAACTTCAACGTGATCTTGCCGCCCAGCAATTTGTTGCAGAAAGCCGAACCCAACCCCGTGGCCACGCTGAACACCGCGAGAATGGCGGTGGCAGCACTCAAATCGGCATGCAGGCTTTCGGTTGTGTAGTTCTGAATTTGGGAAAGAAACACCACGCCCATGAACCAGAACCATGAAATGCCCAGCATCGAAAGCCAAACATCGCGCTTCTCCATGCCGTGTTTCACCACATCCCAAGTTTCAGTGACCAAATTCCAATTGATTTTCATATCGGGCGCGGCCGATGGCGCAGAGGGGATCAGCCACGCAGCGCCCCAGCCAATGACAGCAAGTCCAATCATAATGGCAGAAACAAAATGCTGGCCATAGTTACCCATGATGAAATAACTGCCAAACAACATGCCCAGCAGAATGGAAATGGCCGTGCCCGATTCAATCATGCCATTGCCACCCAGCAACTCATCCTTGGAGAGATGCTGCGGCAGGATCGAATATTTGATTGGCCCGAAGAAAGTGGATTGCGTGCCTGCAATAAACACGCAGAACATCTGGAGCCAGATGTTCTCAGTATAAAGCGAAAAGCTGGCCAAGGCGATGAGGCCAATCTCCACCATCTTGATGCGCCGCGCCACCACGGCCTTGTCAAATTTTTCAGCCAGCTGCCCGGCCAGCGCCGAGAATAGGAAGAACGGCAGAACCAAAAGCGCTGCCAAAATCGAATCGGCGCTCTTGGGGTCTTTCACCACATGCAAAAGCGGCCCGGAATAAAGCGTGGCCAAAGCCAAGCGGAAAGCGTTGTCATTAAATGCCCCGATCGCCTGTGCAACAAACAAGGGCAAGAAACGCCGTTTGCTCAAAAGTTCAAATTGACTGTGGCCAGACATCGCGTTTCCCAAATGTTTTATTGAGGGTTGCCATGGCGCAACTGTGACCGTCAAGCGCCCAGAATAGATGAGATGATAACGCGGGTTTCATCGTGATCGGCTGCAACAGCCCTCGCACCCGCCGCTGCAAGATTTCGCCGCCGCGTCGCGTCCTGGCTAAAGCCGATGAAATGCACATTGTTATTCAAGCCGGCTTTCACATCGCTCACATTGTCACCAATAAAAATAATCTGTCGCGGTGGCAAAGCTGTGGCCGCAATGGCGCGCGCCAGAATATTAGTTTTATGCCCGCCGCCATCAGCCCCGAAGGCCAGGCCAGTAACAGCTTGCCACAGTCCAACTTGGCCAAGCCGCAATTCCGCCGCGCGTTTAAAATTGGCTGTGGCAATGCCAAGCCGCACTTGCGGCGCGAACAACCGCAGCAGCTCTTTCGCCCCGGCAATGGGTTCTGAACACAACTGCCCTTCCGCCAAAGCCGCTTCCAACAGGCGCAAATATTCATCCGCAATCTTTACGGCTTCAACAGGCGCAAGTGAGTGCTGCGCCACAATCTCGCGCACAATATCTTCGTCATTGCGAATGCGATACGAATTCCAATCCCGCGAAAGCTGCGTCGCATCCAGCCGCGAAGCAAAGGGCTGAAAGAACAGTTCCTCTTCAGCTGACGTGAGATCAAGCAGCACACCATCAACATCAAAAATAACCGCCCAGACTTTCACGCGGAAACCATAGAAGGCGTCATCTCGATAATCGTCGGCCCATCAGCTTTCAGCGCAGCTTTAATCGCCACATCCAAAGCCCTGAGCGTTGCTGGCTTCTCGGCGCGCGCGCCATAGGCCTTGGCCAGCATCTGGAAATCGGGGTTGAGCAATGTGACAGCATTGGGTTGAATGCCAGCTTCCACCATATTGTCGCGGATCTGCCCCAACGCATCATTGTTCCACAGCAGAATGGGCAATGATAACTTGTGCTCAACTGCCGTTCCCAGTTCATTCAAAGTATATTGCAAGCCATAATCACCGGCTAAGGCCACAACAGGCTTGTCGCCCACGCCAAACTTCGCACCAATGGCAGCGGGTAAGCCGAAACCCAAAGTGCCAAAGCCCACAGGGTGAATCCATGTGCGCGGTTCAAACATAGGGAACACTTCATTGCCAGCATAAGCCATCTGCGTCATGTCTGAAGCCACCACCGTTTCGCGCGGAAGCGCTTGGCGGATCACACCTAAAACCTTGCTCAGCATTTGCCGCAATGGAGCATCGCCGATGGCAGGTGCGGGTGGGGCCACTGCTTTGTGCGGTTTCACTAAGAGCGCCAGCTGCGTCATGCAATCTGCCGCATCGCCAAGAATGGCAATCTCTGCTGAATGAGGTCGCGCCAGCGCGGCGGGGTCAATATCAATGCGAATAAGATTTTCTGTGATGGCGAAATCCAAACTCCAGAAATCCGTTTCAGAAAGCTCTGTGCCCACTGCGAGAATGCAATCAGACTCTGCCAGAAATTTCTGCGTGGCCTCAAGGCTGAGGCGGTAACCCCACACGAGCGGGTGATCAGCTGGCACTGTGCCCTTGCCAGCCACAGTGGTAATGATCGGCGCTTGCAAAGCCTCTGCAATCCCAAGCGCCGCTTTGCCAAGACCTTGCGCGCCGCCACCCAGAATGAGGCAAGGCTTCTTGGCACCGTTCAACTTTGCCGCCGCGGCAGCAATTTGCGTATTCGTAGCCAGAGGCAAACAAGGCAAGCTCACGGCCTTCCATCCAGCCTCGCCCGCCGGCTTGGCCAAAACATCCAGCGGAATTTCCATATAGGCAGGCCTGGGCCGCGCACTTGAAAAACGAGCAAAAGATTCCGCCAGCCCATTCTGTACGTCTTGCGCAGTGTAAGCCCGCCTGGCAAATTGGGTGACAGACTTGGCCGCATCAAACTGTGAAATCATCTCGTGCAAGCGCCCGCGCCCCTGCGCCGAAAAACCCACATCCAAAGCCGTCGAAATCACCAGCACATTGGACGAGTCACTCCAAGCCTGTCCCAATGGCGTGAGAATATTCGTCACCCCCGGCCCGGAAATCGTAAAACAAACGCCGGGCTTTCCCGTGGCGCGGGCATAACCATCCGCCATAAAGCCTGCGCCCTGTTCATGGCGCGGCAGGATGTGCCTGATCTTTGAGCGCGGCAAAGCCCGGTACATCTCAATATTATGCACGCCAGGAATGCCAAAGATCGTGTCCACCCCATAAGCCTCAAGCAGGCCCATCAAGGCCTCGCCGATCGAATGTTCCGCACGCTGTGTCATCGCTGCAATCTTTCAGGTTTTATATCGTCAATACAAGCGCCAATAAATCTATAACTAATTCTCGTCATCGCCCGCTTCAGGCGGGCGACCCACGGGAATTATCGCGCACCCACTTTGGGTGACGCAAATTCTTCGACCAAATTGGCATTGGCATCAATGTGCTCATGCAGGTCTTGCCAACCCGGGTTCATGCTATTGATCAAGTTCAATTTCCACGCGCGCGGCCATTTCTTGAGCCGTTTCTCACGATGTATAGCTGAAAGCATTGAGGGATGGTGTTCATACCAAACCAAAACGTCCAAACCATACTGTTTGGAAAATCCGGAATTTAGGCCATTTTTATGTTCCCAGATGCGGTCATACAAAGCGCTGGTTACATCAATATAAAGCGTACCATTGCGCTTGTTGGTGATGATATAGGCAGCTGGGCATAATTCCTCGCGCATGGAATTGAACCTATTCAAAGTCGCGATTTTGTGCAACGGACGTTTCACTTTGGGTGGCCCGCCTAAAGCGGGCCATGACGTCCTGTTTAGATTCAAATCAACGGCGCTTGGCAATTCATAAATTTCGGCTAGTCTACTAACGATCGTCATCGACCGCTTCATGCGGGCGACTCATACAAGCTTTTGTCCGAATCTCTATTAACGAATGACAGATTGAAATGCCCAAATTCAACCAACCTTTATCCGGCCTGATCACCCCACGCTTTGGCGGCATTGCCACTTGGGGTCGCCTGCCGCATGTGCCATTGGATGAGGCCAAGGGCGTGGACATCGGCATCGTTGGCATCCCCTGGGATGGTGGCACCACCAACCGCCCCGGCCCGCGCCATGGCCCGCGCCAGATGCGCGATCAATCTTCCATGGTGCGCAAAATGCATCAAGTCACTCATGTCGTGCCATATGATCTGTGCAACGTTGCAGACCTCGGCGATTGCCCGGTCAACCCCGCCAACGTCGAAGACGCTTTGCAGCGCGTTGAAACCTATTTCAAGAAACTGGTGGCCAAAGGTATTCGCCCGCTTTCGATGGGCGGCGACCACCTTTCCTCGTTGCCCGTGCTGCGCGCACTGGGCGAGAAGAAGCCCGTGGGCATGATTCATTTTGATGCCCATACCGATTTATATGACAGCTATTTCGGCGGCTTTAAATACACCCATGGCACGCCTTTCCGCCGCGCCATCGAAGAGGGCGTTCTTGATCCCAAGCGCACCATTCAGATCGGCCTGCGCGGTTCGATGTATGACAATGATGATTTTGCCTATGGCGAAAAAATGGGCGTGCGTCTGGTGCGCATCGAAGAAGCTATAGAAAAAGGCCCCAAGGCCATCATGGCCGAAGCCCGCAAGATTGTGGGCCAGGCTGAAACCTATGTAAGCTTTGACATTGATATGCTGGACCCCGTCTACGCGCCGGGCACCGGCACGCCAGAGATCGGCGGCTTTACAACCCGTGAAGCACAGGCCCTGTTGCGCGAACTGCGCGGTCTTAACCTTGTGGGTGCCGATGTGGTGGAAGTGTCGCCACCTTTCGATCCTTCAGGCCTGACAGCCTATGCGGGCGTGGTGATGATGTTCGAAATTCTGTGCAGCATGGCCGAAGCCGTGGCCAAGCGGCGCTAGACGCCCATGCCATGGGCGCGCGAAGCGCGAGCTTGTTCTTCGACAACTTTTTTGCGCGGAACCCCGGCGTGATCAGAAACACCATAAATCAGGGCTCGTTCAAAAGGGTGAAGCTCGTGATCACACAGGGCAATATCCCACAACATGCCAATCAGTGAAATGCGGTCTTCAATGCTGAGAAGCTCTGGCAGTTGTTTTGCGGCCTGTAGCAATTGATCAGGTGTCAGCGTTTCATTCAAGAAAGCGAGGGTTTGTGATTGGCTCAACATTTGGAATTGATAGCGTTGGCGCAGATGGCCATAAAACTGTTGCACTTCAATCGCCAGAACCTTGCCATCTGACGGGATCACAGAAGCCAGGATCGCAGCCACCAAAAAGCTCCGCTGTGTGGGTGTCAGCTTTGCAAAGCCGCCCGGCAGGCGCGTCATCTCAACAATTTTGGCCAGCTGTAGTTCGGTGCCACGCGCTGCCGGCGCGGGCTCAAGTCGCTTTTTCATTTTGCCCCAGTCCTTGACTCTTCACGATCGGCTGCGAAACAGGCTCTGCGTCGCAACTGATTTGAACTTTTGAGTCTACAGCAGAAAGGGCCCGATGTGGCGGTGAATTTTATACAACGTTTCCCAATCCTCAGCCTTCTCATACTGGGGGCTTCGTCGGCACTCTGTTTGGCCCCGGTGCACGCCTGGTGGATTTTATTCATCACCGTTCCACTGGCCCTCACGATTTTGAAACGAGGTCTTGCGCAAAATCTTTATCGCAACTTTCTGTGGGGCTGGAGCTTCGGCTTTGGCTATTTTCTGGGCGCACTCCACTGGATTGGTTTTGCCTTTCTGGTCGATGCCGCCAATGACCTGTGGATGATGCCCATCGCTTTAGGTGGCCTTTGTGCTTTCTTAGCACTCTTCTGGGCGGCCGCTGTTGGGGCAGCACTGCAGATGGCCAAGCGCGGTCTGGCGCTGTGGCTGGCTGTGCCCATCTCTTTTTTTATTTTTGAACTCCTGCGCGGACACCTGTTCACTGGCTTTCCCTGGGCGGTCTTCGGCCAAGCGGTGGATGGCATGGGCGGTGTGGCGCAGCTCGCCTCACTGATCGGCATGAATGGTTTGACTTTGATGATCTGGCTTTGGGCCGCGTCCCTTTTCGCCATTGCCGTGCAGGAGCGACGCCAGCGACTCGTCGCTGTCTTGGTGCTTCTCACGCTACCGCTCAGTTATGCATGGGGTGAATGGAGGCTTGCCTCGCACCCGACGGAATATGTGCAAGGCGTAATGTTGCGCTTGGTTCAGCCTAATATTAACCAGAACGATAAATGGCGCGCCGGAAATGCCCGCGCTATTTTTGATCAGTTGCGGGCGCTGACGTCCGCACCGTCTTCAACCGGCCAGCCGATCACCCATATCATTTGGCCCGAATCCTCCATGCCATTCCTGATTGACGAAAGTGCCCAAGGCAGGGCCGAGTTGGCCCAGGCGCTGAAGCCCGGTCAAACCCTTCTGGCCGGGGCCGTGCGCCGATCTCGCGCCGAAGACTCCGCACAGTATTTCACCAGCATTCTCATCTTCAATGACAAGGCCGAAGTGCTCAGCCACTACGACAAGTGGCATCTCGTTCCGGGGGGCGAATTTCTGCCTTTGGCGTGGTTGTTGGAGCCTTTGGGTTTACGCAAAGTCGTAAACCTGCCCGAAAGCTTTACCAGCGGCCCCGGCCCCACCACCCTGTCCGTACCCGGCGCTGGTCTTGCCGGAATGTCGATTTGCTATGAAGCGATTTTTCCGGGCGCAGTGTCCGATCCCGCCAACCGCGCCAGTTGGTTGGTGAATGTCACCAATGATGGCTGGTTCGGAAATTCAGTGGGGCCCTACCAGCATTTGGCCCAGCTGCGCCTGCGCGCCATCGAGCTTGGTTTGCCTGTGGCCCGCGCTGCCAACACAGGCGTTTCTGCTGTTATTGATTCTTATGGCCGTTTGACCTTTCAATCGCAACTCGGCACAACTGGCGCGTTTGATCTCATGTTGCCGCAATCCGCAAAGCCGACATTTTTCGCCAAAGCGTCGTAATCTAAACGTTTTGTTGTCCTTGTTCTTGTTATTGATCTTGGACAAATTCTAAAAAGAATGTAAAGTTGCACAACTAATCCGATACTGCATCTTGCGCGTAGCAATAGTAGATCGAAATAAAATCCCCGTTTACTCAAGGGTCCTGGGCAAGTCTTGAGCAAGCTAAGAATTGAAACAGGCTGGGGGCATCGGTCTGAGGATATAAATGACACGTAGAGACCCCAACTACATCGACGTCCATGTCGGAGCAAGAATGCGAATGCGCCGCCAGCTGATCAATATGAGTCAGGAACGGCTTGGAGAATTGCTGGGCATTACATTTCAGCAAGTTCAGAAATACGAAAAAGGCTCAAACCGCATCAGCGCCAGCCGCCTCTTTTATTCCGCCAAAACGCTGGGTGTGCCAGTGCAGTTTTTCTTTGAAGGCTTGCCGGGGTCAGAAGATTCCGAGGGCTTGCGTGAAGCCAGGCCGGATGAATTCAGCGTAGCCATGATGTCAACTGAAGGTGTGCAATTGGCCAAGGCCTTCAAGGAAGCAGACTCTGTCACCAAGCGCAAACTGATCGCAAGCTTGGCGCGCTTGATTGTTGAATCCGAGAAATAACGCCAGCGCGATAAATCTTTCGACTTTTTAAAACACACGGCACCGCAGAAATGTGGTGCTGTTTGCTTTGGCGAAGGCTGAATCTCAGGTCTTGAATCCTTTAAAAATCGCTGTATGAGAGTGCCGGAAACGCATAAAGATATCTTTATGTAGAATATCAACCAGCCTTTCAGGGGGCACCCATGGCGCGCAGCTCTTATCAATTCACCAGCGAATCCGTATCCGAAGGCCACCCCGACAAGGTGTGTGACCGCGTGTCCGACGAGATCGTGGACCTGTTCTTCCGCGAAGCCCTGGCCGAGAAGATGGACCCTTGGCGTGTACGTGTCGCCTGCGAAACTTTGGCCACCACCAACCGTATCGTCATCGCAGGCGAAGTGCGCGGGCCGCAATCCATCACCAAAGAAAAAATTATCGAAACGGCCCGCAAGGCCATCAGAGACATCGGCTACGAACAATCGGGCTTCCATTGGGAATCCGCCAATATCGAAGTTCTGCTGCACAACCAATCAGCCGATATTGCAGTTGGCGTAGATGACACAGCCAACAAAGAAGAAGGCGCCGGCGATCAAGGCATTATGTTCGGCTATGCCTGCGATGAAACGCCAGACCTCATGCCAGCCCCACTGTATTATGCCCAACGCATTCTGCAATTGCTCGCCGAAGCCCGTCACGCGGGTGAAAAGCGCTTGGGGCCAGATTCAAAGAGCCAAGTCACCGTTCAATACAAAAACGGCAAACCTGTTTCCGCCACGCAGATCGTCGTCTCACATCAGCATTTGGACGAGAGCATGACCTCAGCCGACGTGCGCGAACTGGTCGAACCCTATGTCCGCAAGGCTCTGCCCAAGGGTTGGATCAAGAAAGACACTGTGTGGCATGTCAACCCAACAGGCAAGTTCTTCATCGGCGGGCCCGATGGCGACTCAGGCCTTACCGGACGTAAAATCATTGTAGATACTTACGGCGGTGCAGCGCCCCACGGCGGTGGCGCTTTCTCGGGCAAAGACCCAACCAAGGTGGACCGTTCCGCCGCTTATGCCGCGCGCTATCTCGCCAAAAATGTCGTCGCCGCCAAGCTCGCCAAGAAATGCACCATCCAATTGTCTTACGCGATTGGCGTGGCCCAGCCTTTGTCAGTCTATGTCGAGACCCATGGCACGGGCAAAGTCGGCGATGCCAAAATCGAGAAAGCGCTGCGCAAGGTGATGGACCTCAGCCCTCGCGGCATCCGCACTCATCTTGATCTCAATCGCCCCATCTATGCCCGCACGTCAGCCTATGGCCACTTCGGCCGTAAACCCGAAAAAGACGGTGGCTTCTCTTGGGAGAAGACGGATCTGGTCAAGAAACTCAAAGCTGCGGTGAAGTGAAACCAACAGTTCCCAAATTTCAAATCTACGGGCGGCGCAAGGGGAAACCTTTGCGCCGTTTGCATGCCGGCTTGATGCAAAATTTCTTGGCCCAAGTCGCAGTGAATATCACAGCGCCGCTGGTCGGCATGGGAGAACGTCGCATCTTCGAAATCGGCTTTGGCGGTGGTGAACATCTGGCCCACCAAGCGGCGCTCAATCCAGAGATCAGTTATATCGGCGCAGAACCCTTCCTCAACGGTGTGGCCAAACTGCTGGCGGAGCTTTCCGCGCGCGATCTCAAAAATGTCGCGGTTCACTATGGTGACGCGCGCCCTCTGCTCGAAGTGCTGCCGCCAGAAAGCTTCGAACGCATCTATCTGCTCTATCCAGACCCATGGCCCAAAGAACGCCAGAAGAAGCGCCGTTTTGTCAGCGCCGAAAATCTCGCGCATTTCGCTCGTGTGCTGAAACCCCGTGGCCAGTTCTGGTTTGCTTCCGACATCGATGATTATGTTGCCTGGACACGTGAACACGTGGCCGCCTCAAACCTCTTTGAAGAGCACGGCAGTGACCAGCAACCCTTTGAAAACTGGCTGCAAACCCGTTATGAAGCCAAAGCCCACCGCGAAGGAAGAGGCTCGCACTATTTGCGGTTCATAAAGCGCGAAGGCGCTGGCGTGTGACGCCACAACCAGCCTATCCTCGCCTTCGGGCCCTGGGCGAAGAAAGTTCCAAATTTGCGCTTGAAGAAGAAGATCGAAAAGCAGATCGCTGCATTGCCTTATCGTCGGCATGCGCTTGGCATTGATGTTCTGCTCATCACATCGCGCGAAACCAAGCGCTGGATCATCCCCAAGGGCTGGCCGATGAAAGGCAAGAAGGATTGGAACGCCGCCGCCACCGAAGCCTTTGAAGAAGCGGGCGTGGAGGGCCATATCGGCAAAAAGTCGATTGGCGACTACACTTACGACAAGTGCAAAGAATCTGGCACCATGACGCCCTGCAAAGTCATCGTCTATCCGTTCGAAGTCATCGCCATTCTGGGTGATTGGCCGGAGAAAAGAGAAAGACGGCGCAAATGGTTTCCCGCCAAAACAGCCGCCGAACGCGTTGACGACGAAGGCCTGAAAGCCGTCATTGAGGCAGCACTGACCTAAAAAGCACTTGCCAAACTGCCTTAAGTGAAGTAATGTAACTTATAAAGTTACAAAAAGGAAAACCCATGAATAAAATGAAAATCATCTATTGGATCGCAACTGGCCTTCTCTGCCTTGGCTATTTGGGCGGCGCTGTCCTCTATACATTCGGCCATGATATGGTGGCGCAGATGTTCCCGCAGCTGGGCTATCCGGTCTATCTGACCTACCTTTTGCCCATCGTGAAAGTTTTGGGCCCCCTTGCCATCCTCTCGCGCTATTCTTTGGCATTGAGCGATTTGGCCTATGCTGGCATGTTCTATCATTTGCTGCTTGCGCTCTCAGCACACCTGACTTCCGGTGTTCCCGGCTGGCAGCCATCGCTCATCATGTTCCTTCTGGTCTTGGTGTCGTTCTTCACCCAAAACGCCGCACGTAAAACGCTATCACCCTACGCCGGAACGCGATTTGGAATAGCGGCTTAATCGGCCCTTGCCATAAGGTGATTTCGGGCCTATAGCGCTGCCAAGAATTCACTCACATACCGATCATCGGAAATGAGAGTGGGTCCCGAAAGGGACCCGCTTTTTTTGTATCTGCAAGGCACTGACTGGAAGATGACTGAGCAAAGATTAGCGCGAGAGACGGGCCCCGCCGCCCGAGTGGCAGGCTTGGCCGAGCCTGTGCTTGCCGATATGGGCTTCAGGCTTGTGCGCATCAAAACCTTTGGCACCACGGTGCAGATCATGGCCGAGCGCGCTGATGGGACGTTCACCATTGATGATTGCGAAAACTTCAGCCGCGCCTTCTCACCCATGCTCGATGTGGCCGACATCATCTCATCCAAATATCATTTGGAAATTTCTTCGCCCGGCATTGATCGCCCCTTGGTGCGCGCCGCAGATTTTGAAACCTGGGCCGGCCATGATGTGAAAATTGAAATGGCCATTCCCGTGGCAGGCCGCAAAAGATTCCGTGGCGAACTCGAAGGTTATCACGAAGGTGAAGTGCGCCTCTTCATCGATAATCCCGAAGGCGGCAAAGAGCGTTTACTCGTGGGCCTGCCTTTTGCCGATATTAATGAAGCCAATCTCGTTCTCACCGATCAGCTGATCGAAGCCGCCAAAGCCCGCTTGCCTGCGCAAGCTTACGGCGATGGTGCTGAAATCGACGAAGACCAAATCAAAACCGAAGAGGAAAATCCCAATGGCTAACTCGCCTGTTTCCGCCAACCGCTTAGAGCTTCTGCAAATTGCCGATGCCGTGGCCCGCGAAAAGTCGATCGATAAAGCGATCGTTCTGGAAGCCATGGAAGAAGCCATCACCAAGGCCGCCAAGGCCCGCTACGGCCAGGAAAATGAAATCCGCGCCGAGATTGATTCAAAAACCGGCGAGACCCGCTTGAACCGCCTGCTGCAAGTTGTCGAAAAAGTTGAGGAAGATGCCAAGCAGATTTCACTGGTGGAAGCCACCAAGAAAAACCCGGCCGCCCAGGTGGGTGACTATATTGCCGAAGCCTTGCCACCCATCGAGTTTGGCCGTATCGCGGCCCAAAGTGCCAAACAAACCATCGTGCAAAAAGTCCGCGATGCTGAGCGCGAGCGCATGTATGACGAGTTCAAGGACCGTATCGGTGACATCATCTCCGGCCTCATCAAGCGCGTGGAATATGGCAATGTGATCGTTGATCTGGGGCGCGGCGAAGGCATCATCCGCCGCGATGAAACCCTGCCGCGCGAAACCCCAAGGCAGGGCGACCGTATTCGCGCCTATGTTTATGACGTGCGCCGCGAACAGCGCGGGCCGCAGATTTTCTTATCCCGCACCCATCCGCAATTCATGGCCAAGTTGTTTGGTCAGGAAGTGCCCGAAATTTATGATGGCATTGTCGATGTGGTCTCGGTGGCGCGTGATCCCTCAAGCCGCGCCAAAATCGCCGTGCGTTCCAAGGACAGCTCGATTGATCCTGTGGGCGCTTGCGTGGGTATGCGCGGCAGCCGCGTTCAGGCCGTCGTCAATGAATTGCAAGGTGAAAAGATTGACATCATCCAATGGTCTCCTGATGTGGCCACATTTGTGGTCAATGCATTGGCACCTGCCGAAGTGGCCAAAGTCGTGCTCGATGAAGAAGCTGAACGCATTGAAGTTGTGGTGCCCGACGAGCAGCTCTCGTTGGCCATCGGTCGCCGTGGCCAGAACGTGCGCCTCGCCTCGCAGCTCACTGGCTGGGATATTGATATTATGACAGAAGCTGAAGAATCTGAACGTCGTCAGAAGGAATTTGCCACCCGCACCGCGCGCTTTGTGGCAGCTTTGGATGTTGACGAAACACTGGCCCAACTTTTGGCCTCGGAAGGCTTTGACAGAGTGGAGGAATTGACCATGGTTGACAAACACGAGATCGCCTCCATTGATGGTCTCGATGAAAACACCGCCGAGGAACTGCAAGCCCGCGCCGCTGCTTATTTGGAGCGTGAAAGCAAAGAGCTGGAAGACAAGCGCAAAGCTTTGGGCGTCACTGATGAGCTGAAAGGCTTTGAAGGCCTGACCCCGCAGATGCTGGTGGCTTTGGGTGAACACAAGATCAAGACACTGGAAGATCTGGCCGATTGCGCCACCGATGAGCTCGTCGGCTGGAACGAACGCAAAGGCGGCGAAACGGTCAAACACACCGGCGCGCTCTCAGGCCATGAAATTTCCAACGCGCAAGCCCAGGATATGATCATCAAGGCCCGCGTCAAACTTGGTTGGATCGAAGCGCCTGTTGAAGCCGCTGCCGAACCCCCGGCCGGGGAGGCCACCAACTGATTGGAAATTGAGGAAGCCTTGCCCGAGCGGACCTGTATCGTCACCCGGGAACAAAAGCCCGAAGACCAGCTGATCCGTTTTGTCATGGCACCAGACGGCGCGGTCGTGCCCGATTTGCAGCGCAAGCTGCCGGGCCGGGGCTGTTGGGTTTCCAAAAATCGCACAATCTTAGCCCAAGCCGTCAAGCGCAATGCCTTTGCCCGCGCCTTGGGCGAAGGCGCCAAAGCCGATCCCGCTCTGCCCGAATTGGTGGAGGCACTGATGCGCAAAGAAGCGGTGTCAGCACTGTCACTGTGCCGCAAGGCGGGGCTTGCCGTTTCGGGCTTCATGAAGGTTGAAGAAGCGCTGGGCAAGGGCCATGTGGTGGCTCTGCTGCACGCCAAGAGCGCTGCACCCGACGGCACCTCAAAACTGAACTGGAAATGTGGCCCCAACGCCGCAATTCTGGATTTGTTTTCGTCAGAAGAATTGAGCTTGGCTTTTGGCCGTGAAAATGTGGTACATGCCGCGCTGAACATGGGTGGCCAGAGCCAAAAGCTTCTGGCTTTGGCGCGTGGATTGGCGCAGTACGACGATGTGAAGACCGATGAAGTAAAGACTGAAGTTGCAAAGAATTAGGTAGGGTATGAGCGATACAAACGACACCAACGATAAATCAGGCAACCGCAATGCGGGTCACACCTTAAGCCTGAAGCGCCCTGCCATTGAGCAATCGCGGGTGAAGCAGAATTTTGCCCATGGCCGCACCAAGACGGTGGTGGTCGAAACCAAGCGTAAGCGCTTTGGTGAAGGCCCCACAACGCCAGCAGTTGAAGAAAAGCCGAAGTTCCAACCCCAAGCCAAAGTTGCTGATGCGCCAGCACCGCGCCCCAACCCACCGCCAACACCGCGCCCCGGCGTGGTGCTCCGAACGCTTTCGGCTGATGAGCGCGATGCGCGCGAACGCGCCTTGGCGGGATCGCGCGTCCGCGAGGCTGAAGAGCGCAAGCGTCAAGAAGAAGATTCGGTGCGTCGTACCGCCCAAGAGGCCCACGACAAGATTGAGCGTGATGCCGCAGCCAAGCGCAAAGCCGAAGACGATCTGCGCCACCGCGCCGAAGAAGATGGCCGCCGCAAAGCCGAAGAGGCCGCCAAGAAACTCGCACCAAAAACCACGCTGCCCTCGCGCGATTCCGATGAAGAAGAAGCCCCGCGCCGCCCCAGTGGCGGCAGGCCGATGGGCCTGACGACAAAGCGCCAGGTGCAAATTCCTGTGCCCACCCGCACCAAAGCGGATATGGACAAGCGCCGTGGCAAGCTCACCCTCGAAAACGCGCTGACGGAAGAAGATGGCGAACGCGGCCGTTCCATCGCCGCCTTCCGCCGCCGCACCGAGCGTTTGAAAAAACAGGCCCAGGGCTTCACCAAGCCCACCGAAAAAGCCTCGCGCGAAATCATCATTCCTGAAACCATCACCATTCAGGAACTGGGCAACCGCATGGCCGAACGCGCCGTGGATATCATCCGCCTGCTGATGAAACAGGGCCAGATGCATACGATCAATGACGTGATCGATGCCGACACGGCCCAGATCATCGCCGAAGAAATGGGCCACAAGGTCAAGCGCGTATCCGAAACTGATGTGGTGGACAGCTTGGATGTGGGCGCCGACGCCGAAGAAAACATGGTGTCACGCCCACCCGTCGTTACCATCATGGGCCACGTCGATCACGGCAAGACGTCACTCTTGGATGCGATCCGCAAAACCAATGTGGTCTCCGGCGAAGCCGGTGGCATTACCCAGCATATCGGCGCCTATCAGGTCAAAACCGCCAATGGCTTGGTCACCTTCATCGACACGCCTGGCCACGAAGCCTTCACCTCGATGCGCGCCCGCGGTGCCAAGGCCACTGACATCGCCATTCTTGTCGTCGCGGCTGATGACGGCGTGATGCCGCAAACTATTGAAAGCATCAACCACGCCAAGTCGGCCGGTGTTCCAATCATCATCGCCATCAACAAGATGGATAAGCCCTCGGC
>JAYWAB010000100.1:0-5212 GCA_043782835.1 Aestuariivirga sp. | reverse complement strand
AATTCTCTACCAAGTTTGCTGCATTGCCGCAGGCTTTGAAACCGCTGAAGCCATCCTCGCTCTGCCGCCGCGCAGTGGCAAAGCGGTTCTGGCCCTGGGCCTCACGCGCTTGGCCCGCCACTATGGCCTCATCCGTCACCACGCGCCACGCCAGCGCGATGTCATTGCCCATTGGGCCATGGATGATTATCGCCCCGAGATCATGCCTGCGGAGGGCGCACGCTAGCCGCCGCGTCTGCCTTGATCCGTGCCACCATCGAGGCAAGCCCGTTAGAGCGTTGCGGTGTGAGATGATCTTTAAGGCCCAGCCGCCCAAACTGCTTGAGCGCGTCATAAGATACAATCTCTGCTGCTGTCAGCGGCTCAAACATGATGAAGACTACAGCGATCAAGCCTTTCACAATCAGCGCATCGCTATCGCCCAGCATGTGCAAGCGCCGCCCCAGCGGGCCATCAAATGCAGTGGTGCGAATCCACACTTGGCTGGCGCAGCCGGAAACTTTGGTGGCCGCAGTTTTGAACGCTTCATCCATGGCGGGCAGGGCGCGGCCCAGCTCGATGACATGGCGGTAGCGATCTTCCCAATTATCGAGAAGTTCAAAATCTGAAATCAGGTCTTCAATCGTCTGCGTCATGGCGGGGGAATATCACGCCCCACGGTCAACACAAACCTAATCGCCAGTCTATTCTGTGATTGTGCCCAACAGGTCTTCGATCCTGGCCGGCTTGGTCTCGATCAAAGTCGCAAGGCGCAGCGGGGGTGCTGCCTTGTGAGCTTTCAGTGAAAGCGCGGTTTCAGCGGTCTGGACTTGCTCAGTTTTGGTTGGATTGGCCCATTCATACAGCAAGCGCGCGGTATATTTGGCTTTGCCTTCCAGCGTATAGGCAAGATATTGCCCGGTCACGCAAGCCTGTGGGCGGCGTTCACAAAAGCCTTTGAAATCAGCAACCGTGTCGGCAGCGGCGGTCAGCGTCGCAAAGGTGGAAGATTGTAGGTTGGCTTGTCCGCCCGCCATCGGCTGAACCGCAGGCGGCGAGGGCAGGGCAAAGAAAATGCCCCCCAGAACGATTGCTTTGCGAATAAGACCCATCTTCGTGCCAGTTCCGTTGTTTTTATTGTCTAGCAAGGGCTTGTCTAACAGAAGCGCCTTGCAATGGCGTGAAGCCAATCCTTCAAATCTGCCGGGTCGGATTAGCCAGCTGTTAACTTTGGCCCGTCAAATTGGGTTAAGACTTGAGGTAGGGCGTGGCGCGCGTAAAAGATATTATTGATGAAGACGAGTGGACAATGAAACCGCTCTCGATGGTGCTTGCGGTTTCGGCAGGCATTCTGGGCAGCATGATCATTTACAACGCGCTGTTTCACCAGCCCGGCAGATTGCGCATTGCCCAAAGCCTGCCCGGTGGCGCCACAACGCATATCGATGTGCCCGGGCCCAATGATGCCACCACAACAGTGATGCTCAAATATGATCCGTTGATCGAAGATGCCCAGCGTGAGCTTTTGGGCCTTGGCCTGTTCAAAGGCATGGTGGACGGTGTCAACGGCCTGCGCACCAAGCAAGCCATTCAGCAATATCAACAGATGAACGGCCTGCCCGCCACAGGTGAGGCCACCGAAGATGTGATCAACCACATCAAGTTCACCAGAAAGGTTCAAGCCGCCGCGCAGTTTACCGGCAGCGTGACGCCCATCGCCGCCGCTGCACCTGAGCAACGGATCAAAAAAGTGCAAGTGGCCTTGGCCGGGCTTGGCTATGACATCAACAAAATGGACGGCAAAATAAACGAAGAAACCCGCGCCGCCATTTTGAAATATGAAATGGACAACGGGCTCGACATGGTCGGCACCATTGATGATGGCTTGCTGGCGGCGTTGAAGATTGCGGCCAACTAATTTTTCCACAGCATGTGATGGATTGGGATCAGCAGGAATGTCCTTGGCTGCAAGGCAGACCCCTTGGTGGTGGGTCAGTCTGAATCGCGAAAATGTGGCACACATCACGAACTTGCGATGACTGCATTTCATTCAAGAGCAGACAAGAAGTTCTGACTTTAAAACGGACGAGAAGGGCAAGGAGCGGCCATAGACACGAGCTAAACAGGAACGTCTATTTTTTGCTAAACATCAGGGGTTGTTAAGACCTTGCAGTAGACAAATTCAGATGGTTACACGTTAGCTTTAGTGTAGTCCGGTCCTATAGATGTTGGTAAGCCGTCGGCGAGCTTCAACCATGGCAGCTTCTCCTCAAAGGCAACGTGTAGCGTTGGTGCAAATTTTTCTGGTTCTTCCATTGCCGACGCATACAGATGCACGACGCCCGACATTTTTTCCGAACGGAATGAAAGCGGCGTGCCGCAGTTTTCGCAGAACGTTCGCTCCACACCGGGAGAAGAATTGAAGACCTTCGGTGTTTTACTCGTCCATCTCCATTTGCCGTCCGATACACCTAAGTAGGTTGTCATCGGCGCGGAACACTGCCGCCGACAGCTTTCGCAGTGGCAGGTCACACAAGATTTGACAGGGCTATCGACTTCGAAAGTAATAGCGCCACACAAGCAACGGCCACGCATCTTAGTCCTCCACATTACGAAATTTAGCTTCCAGTCCTGATGGATTCAGGTCGCATCCAAAAATGTAGCTAAAGCGAACATTGGCGACAATTTTGACTTTTGGGTACGCTCTGCGCGCTGTTGCGCTTTTTGAGTAGTAACTTTGACGCGCGAATGCAACGAGGAGTACTGCGAGGTTAGTCGCTGATATCAGCATAGGGTTAAACTCGACTGCTCGGCCAAGTTTGCACGATGTCCGCTTGCTGCCGATTATTAGCCAAGCGCTACAGGAACAAAAGGCTTCACCGTAATCTGATCGGCCCGCTCACGCATTGTATAGGTATCAAACCACGTTTGCATTTTCAACAATGTGTCCATGCTCACGCCAAATGCTTTCTCAATTCTCAGCGCCATCTCCGGCGACACACCTGCTTTGCCGTTCACAAGATCGGATAGAGTAGCGCGGCGCACCTTGAGAACTTCAGCCGCTTTGCTGACCGTGAGGCCAAGCTCTTCCAAAATTTCAGTGCGGATAAAATCGCCTGGATGCGAAGGCTTCATACCAATATTTATTGTCGTCGTGTTCATCAGTGATAATCCTCCAAATCAAGATTTGAGATTTCGCCGTCTTCAATGTCGAAAGTCATACGCCAGTTGCCTGAAACAGACAGGCTCCATGTGCCCGCTCGATCACCCGACAGTTGGTGAATGCGCCAGCCAGGTGGCCCCAGCAATCGCGCAATATCCTCAGCAGCAATTATAGCCGTGAGCATTTTACGAATGCGGTCAAGCAGGTCTGGGCGGATACCCTTTCCGTCATTGTCTTCAATAAGCCGTCTCAGGCCTTTGTGTGAAACACTGCGAAGTCTCATTGCTGTTGAGACCGATGTACGGTTTTACCGTACGATTGTCAATCCTCTTCGTTCACTACAGTTTTGGATCAGGAACTGAAGCGACAAGTCTTCATTCAAGCTTCCACTTCCGAACGCAAAGCAGAAATTCAAACTCGCCAACGGCCGACCCCTCCTTCCGGTTGATTTGTTGGCGGCAGGCTCGTAGCATTTCCTTGCCGGGGCAGAAATCGAGGCAGACGATGTTTGATTTGGATCGCTTCATAGAAGATTGTAAAACTGCTGTTTCAGGCGACCGTTCTCACAAATCAGTTCGTGAAGTTGTTAAACGCGCAGTCAGCGAGCCTTCTTCGCTCATCGGGCGGATTGGGGAACCCCAGCGGGCCGAAGCACAGAAATTATATCACTCGCCCAATCTCACCATCGTCAATGTAATCTGGGGAGCGCAGATGACCTTCTTGCCCCACAACCATCAAATGTGGGCGGTGATTGGAATCTACACGGGCAGAGAAGACAATATCATGTGGCGAAAACGGCCCGGCGGTCACGTCGAGGCAGCGGGTGCCAGATCTTTGGCAGTTGGTGATGCTGAGCCACTTGGTCGTAACATTGTCCATTCGGTGACCAACCCGCTTTCACGGTTGACGGGCGCCATCCACGTCTATGGCGGCGATTTTTTTGCGGCCGAACGCAGCCAATGGGATCCCGAGACCCTCCTCGAAGAGCCATTTGACTTCGAAGCTTCAGCCCGCAGATTCGAAGAATCAAATCGCCACTAGAGCGTTTGATTCAGGTCAAACAAAAACCGCCGGGTTGCCCCGGCAGTTTTCAATATTCACTGCAAACCCAGCGCTACGGGGCCACATATTTTGCGCCAATCAGGTCGCCAGGTTTCAAGTTCTTGGCTGCCTTTGTGTCATACTTGGTCAGGTCAGGTTTGGAATTGTCCCAATGTTTTGTATACAAGGAGTAGGTCTGCTTTTTGTCATCCTTGAACCATTGCCAACATTCAACATAGGTTTTGCCATCAAGCTTTTTGGTCTTGGCATCAACGCCTTTGATGTCCATGCAAAACTCATTGTTCTTGACAGACCAAGTGCCGGGTTTCGATGTGCCTTGAACCCATTGCTTCATCGTGCCGTCTGCTGCGAAATATCCCATAGCGGTGGGGGCCCAAACCGCAGTGTGGTCTGAATAGAGGGCCGTCACGTCAGCTGAATCCATGGCAACCCCAGACTTGGGCAATTTGTCTGCTAAGGCGGTGACTGAAAAACTCCCGAAGCAAAACACCGAAACCAGAACTATCGATTTTACATACTTCATTCTTGCCTCCCTTGTTGCACGTTGCTTTTCCATGCTCGCGCCATCCGTTGGTTGGCGAGCGAGTGCTATATTACCATAAGCTGGAAAAACCGAGGAGTCTGATTCCGAGAGAATGCCGTGGCGTGTTTCTTCACAGCCTTCCAACGAGAAGTGCCGGAAAAAATAAAACCGCCGGGTTGCCCCAGCGGTTTCAAATCTCTTAGCTTCAAATCTCTTAAAACGCAGCGCCTTGCGAAGGTGCGCCGAAACGCTTGGGCTTTTCGATCTTCTTGGGCGGTGGCAGCAGGCCCTCGCGCTGCATCTTCTTGCGAGCCAGCTTGCGGGCACGGCGCACGGCTTCTGCCTGCTCACGGGCCTTCTTCTCGGATGGCTTTTCAAACGCGCCCCGCATCTTCATCTCGCGGAAAATGCCTTCACGTTGCATCTTCTTTTTGAGAACTTTCAGGGCCTGATCGACATTGTTGTCACGGACGATAACTTGCAAG
>JAYWAB010000099.1:0-11935 GCA_043782835.1 Aestuariivirga sp. | reverse complement strand
TGAAAGCCGGATTTGAAATTGTTGAATTGCACTTGGCGCACGGGTACCTGCTCAATCAGTTTCTCTCGCCAATCGCCAACCAAAGAACGGATGATTTTGGCGGCAGTCTGGCGAACCGCATGCGTTTGCCACTCGCGATTGCTCGAAGATTGCGTGATGTCTGGCCAGAAAAATTGCCGGTCTTTGTCCGCATTTCAGCCACAGATAATATTCCGGGTGGGTGGAACATGGGAGGTAGCATGCAACTGGCGGCAGAACTGCAATCTATCGGAATTGACGTCGTTGCGTGTTCGTCCGGTGGCTTTGAAGGCGCGTCCCGCAATGCCTTCACGGACAATCACGTGCCTTATGCCGCCAGCATCAAAAGCAGCACAGGCCTCGGCACCATGGCGTTAGGTTTGGTAAGCCTGCCAGAACAAGCGGAATCAATTTTGCAATCAGGATCGGCTGACCTTGTGGCAATCGCTCGCGAGGCCCTCGTTGATCCGAACTGGCCAATGCACGCATCGCTTGGCTTGGACGGCAGAGCAGACTGGCCCCCACAGGCCGCATGGGCGCTTAGGGATCGATGACTGGCGGGGCGTGGACAATTGAAGTTCGAATGCAATCTCAATGACTGGATTTGGCCTTAAGCGAGGCTTTTGCATGGTAATTTCGAAAATACTTTTAGCATAAACACTCGCCCTTCCCCCTTCGGGAGAAGGGGAACTTGAAAGTTGCCCTCTCAGCCTTTCGCAAACCGCTCCGCAATCACCGCGTACAGCGCCCTTGGCCCCTGGGCTTCGCCGCCTTTGGGGCGGCCGGGTTTGGGGTTGGGCGTCCAGCCGAAGATGTCAAAATGGGCGTAGGTCTTGGCCTGTTCGACGAAGCGGCGCAGGAACAAGGCGGCGGTGATGGAGCCGGCAAAGCCGCCTTGGCCGGCGTTGTTGAGATCGGCCAAGGGTGATTCAATCATCGCGTTGTAAGGCCGCCAGAGTGGCAGACGCCAGAGCGGATCATTCACGGCCATGGCGTGGGCACTGAGGCTGGCCGCGAGTTTTTCATCATCGGTATAAAAGGGCGGTAAATCTGGCCCCAGCGCCACCCGGGCGGCACCGGTGAGGGTTGCCATATCGATCAACAGGTCCGGCGCTTCTTCGTCTGCCAAGCTCAAAGCATCGGCCAGAACGAGTCGGCCTTCAGCATCAGTGTTGCCAATTTCGACGCTCAAGCCTTTGCGGGATTTGAACACATCGCCGGGGCGGAAGGCCTCGCCTGCGATGGAATTCTCCACTGCAGGAATGAGCACACGCAGGCGCAGAGGTAGATTGGCCTGCATGATCAATTCGGCAAGGCCCAGAACATTGGCGGCACCGCCCATATCTTTTTTCATCAGCAACATGCCCGACGATGGTTTGATGTCGAGGCCGCCCGTGTCAAAACACACGCCCTTGCCCACCAATGTCACTTTGGGGTGCTTGGCATTGCCCCAGGTGAAATCAATGAGGCGCGGTTTTCGCGGCGAGGCAGCGCCCACTGTGTGAATGAGAGGGAAGCCTTGTTCCAGCGCCTTGCCTTGAATCACAGTGAATTTTGCTTTGAAGTGGCTGGCGCGTTGGCGGGCGGCGGCTTCCAACTCATCCGGGCCGAAAAAATTGGCTGGCGCATTGATCATATCGCGCACGCCAAAGCTGGCATTGGCCTCGGCATGAAGGCGCGCTCCATCCAAGCCTTTGGGCAGCAGAAGTTGCACGCGCTTGGCTTCCACCTTGCGAAAGGGGTCATAACGATAAAGCTCCAGCGCCCAGCCCAGCGCTGTCAAATGCGCATCGGCAGGTGACTTAGCGAAAGCATAGGTGCCGGCGGGAAGTTTTGAGCTGATAGCGCCCAGTGCGAATGGATCAGCGGCTTTATCGGGCGCGCCGACCAGCATTTCTGCGATGTTGCCATCGGCGCTCAGCACAGGCAGCAGCGTGAGGGGGGCGGCCTCAAAGCCCAAAACAGCGGCCTGGCGTTTTATCGCCGCGCTGGTTTTGGCCAAGGCGGCCTTGTCCACCACTTGCAAAAGGATGGGCCTATGGGCCGTGCTGCTTAACAAAATATCCGAAGCGTTAACCATGTTCATCCCCAATGATTCTCATTGGACCCATGGTTAATGATTTATTGAGGAAAAGGCACCATGCTTGGCGACAAGCGTTTGCGGAGTTGCCATGTCTGCCCTTTTCAGGAACCATCTGGCCGTTTGGTCTGGGCCTCTTTTGGCCTTGGCCGTGTTGGCTTCGGGCTGCACCAGCAGCCGCGCTAGGCTGGATGCTGATCCGATGTCTACGGGAAGCACAGCGCCTCCCGGTGACGCGCAGGCGGCTGCTGCCGTTGCTGGTGAAGCCCCTTCGTATCTCAAGACGCGCAGCCTGGCACAAGCGTGGAACGCCCATCCAGGTGATACCGCGATCGGCCTGCAATATGCCGACGCGCTGGGCAAGCTTGGCCAAGCCACTGTGCAGGTTGACGTTCTCAAAGCCATTTCAGTGGCCCACCCGGCTGATACTGCCCTACAATCGCGCATTGGAAAGCAGTTCCTCGCCGCCAATCGTCCGGGCGAAGCCGCCACAGTTCTGGAGCGGGCGGTGGCTTCACCGGGGGCGGATTGGAAAACCTTTTCTGCTTTGGGATCGGCTTATGATCAACAGGGCCAATATGACTTGGCGCGGCAGCAATATAATAAGGCGCTGGCTTTGAAGCCAGGGGCTTTGTCGGTCGAAAACAATCTGGCCATGTCATATGCTTTGCAGAGCAAATTGCCGGAAGCCGAAAAAATTCTACGCTCCGCCGTGGCTCAGCCCGATGCGCCTTCACAACCGCGCGTGCGCCAAAATCTTGCTTTGGTGGTGGGCTTGCAGGGCCGCTTTGATGAGGCACGGCAGATTGCCAGCGCTGACTTGCCGCCCGACAAAGTTGAAGCCAATCTGGCTTATTTACAGCAGATGCTCTCCAAGCCCAATACTTGGGCGCAGTTGTCCAACCAAGCCGCGGCGAATTAGGGTTTCTTCTCCACCCAATCCAAAAATGCCGTGAGCCAGACACCGAGGTGTTTGCGCAGCTCTTGGTCTTTCAGGTTTCCTTCAGCATCAAAACGTTGGCTGGCATTGCCGGCGAAAACTTCCGGCTTGGGCATGACGATGGCTTGCAGGCCTTGCAGGTTTTGGCGGAAGGCAAGCTGCGCACGGGCTGCGCCCAACATGCCATCTGCCGCGCCGACGAGGCCCGTGCGCTTGGCCTGAAACGGTGAGCCACCGCGTGACAGCCAATCGGTTGCGTTCTTTAAAACACCAGGAAAAGAGTAATTATATTCGGGGGTTGAGATGATTATTCCATCTGCGGAACGAATCTTTTCGCCCAATGCTTTAACCGCTTCAGGCTTACCATGAAGGGCTTCATCATCTCCATCATAAAGCGGAATGGCGTGAAGCGTGGCGATTTCAAAAACGACATGGGCTGGTGCCAGTTCCTTGATGGCGCGCAGTAAGCCTGTGTTGGTTGAGGCTTTGCGCAGCGCACCGGAGATGGCGATGATCTTGGTCATAGGGTTTCTTTCTTCAGCGATTTAAAGGCCAGCAAAGCTCTATCACGCGCGGCGGCGTGATCAACCATGGGCTTTGGATAGTTGGGGGGTGGAACGGGCATATCCCAGGGGCAATGGATATATTCTGGTGGCACGCTGCTGAGTTCCGGCACCCAGCGTTTGACATAGGCGCCATCAGGATCAAAGCGCTGGCCTTGCAGCACCGGATTGAAGATGCGGTAATAGGGCGAGGCGTCAGCACCTGAGCCTGCCACCCACTGCCAGCTGGCGGCGTTGGAGGCGATGTCGGCATCCACCAATGTATCCCAAAACCAACGCTCACCTTCCTGCCACGGAATGAGCAGGTCTTTGATCAGGAATGAAGCCACGATCATGCGCACGCGGTTGTGCATGAGGCCCGTATGCCAGAGTTCGCGCATACCGGCATCGACGATCGGAAATCCGGTTTCGCCCTTCTGCCATTTGGCGAGTGCTGCTTCATCGTGCGCCCAGGGGAAATCTACGAATTCTTTTTTGAACGGTTGATTTGGAAAATCCGGCCAATGGTGCAGCAGGTGATAAGAAAACTCGCGCCAGAGAATTTCTTTCAGAAACTTCTCGCCATTGCCATCCAACGCGCCCTCGGCCCGCGCCATGGCGCTTCTGGTGGTTTGCCAGATTTGATGCGGCGAGATTTCGCCCCAGTGAAGATGCGGTGAGAGGCGCGATGTAAAAGCTTTATCGGGCCGGTCGCGGCCTTCGGCATAATTGCTCAAGCCCTCATCGATGAACTGGTGCAATAGGTTTTGAGCGCCTTCTTCACCTGGTTGCCAATGATCGCGGAGACCTGCGGCCCAATCGGGCGTTTTGGGCAAAAGATTCCAATCGGCCAGTTGTTCTGATTTCAGATCATGTTTGGCGAAGTCCATTTGCGGTGCAGGCTTGGCAGCGCGGGGTTCACCTTTGCCGAAACAGGCCCGCGAAAAGGGCGTGTAGACTTTATAAGGCTCGCCCAACCCATTGCGGATGGACTCAGGCTCATGCAGCAGGAAGCCACCGTGGCGATGGCATTCAACAGTGAGATCATCACAGATGGATTTCACCCGCTGCTCAAGTGCGCCTGACCATGGCGCGTAGTCGCGGGTGAAATGCAGCGAAGCTGCGTTGGTTTTTTTCAGTGCATCGCGCAGAACGTCATCTGCTCTGCCGCGTTTGAGAACCAGAGGCACTTTGATTTGGAACTTGGCCAGGGAATGATGCAGCCACCAGAGCGATGCCCCACCCCAACGCCAATCGCCGGGGGCTTCGTCATCGAGAATAAACAGCGGAATGATCGGGCCTTTGGCAGCGGCGGCGCAAAGTGCTGGATGATCGGAAAGACGCAAATCCTGCCGCAACCACATTAAAACTGGCTTTTGCATCTCATCCCCCGGAAGCTTCCCACCGTATACGCTGCATGACGAAAAAAGATCAATCTCTGGTGCTGATTGTGGGCGACCAATTGAGCCACAGCCTTTCATCGCTGCGTCAGGCCGACAAGACCCGAGATGTGGTTTTCATGGCAGAAGTTTGGCCAGAAGCCAGCAATCTACGCCACCACAAAAAGAAAGTGGTTCTGGTGTTTTCAGCCATGCGGCATTTTGCCGATGCACTGGGCAAAGCTGGATGGCATGTCGATTATGTAAAGCTTGATGATGAAGCCAATACGCAGTCCCTCACCACCGAGGTGGCGCGGGCACAGGCGCGGCATAGCATCGACCATGCTGTGATGACCGAGCCGAGCGAATGGCGCGTGCGCGAAGCTTTGGCCCATATCGAGCAGCTGGAAGACACGCGCTTTATCTGTTCCCACGCCAGTTTCAATCTGTGGGCTAAAGATAGGCGCGAATTGCGCATGGAATATTTCTATCGTGACATGCGCCGGCAAACAAAGCTGTTGATGGATGGTGATGAGCCTCAGGGTGGTAAATGGAATTTTGACTCTGAAAATCGCAAGCCCGCAAAAGCGACTGAGGTTTTTACGGCGCCATTGAAGTTTGAACCTGATCAAATCACTTTAGATGTGATCAAACTTGTTGAAGCCCGATTTGCCCATCACTTTGGAACGCTTCATCCATTCTGGTTTGCGGTCACGGCACAGCAAGCTGAACACGCCTTTCAGCTTTTTCTTGATCATGGTTTGGCACGTTTCGGTGAGACGCAAGATGCGATGCTGGAAGGCGCGTATTTTTTAAATCATGCGATGATCTCGGCCTATATCAATATCGGCCTGCTCGATCCGCTGCATGTGTGCCGCGCTGTTGAAGAGTGCTATACTCAAGGTAAAGCGCCACTCTCTGCCGTTGAAGGATTCATTCGTCAGATCATCGGGTGGCGCGAATTTGTGCGCGGGATTTATTGGCTGAAGATGCCGGATTACGCGAAGGTGAATGTGTTGACAGCCACGCGGCCCTTGCCTGATCTTTATTGGTCGGGCGAAACCAAAATGAATTGCGTGCATCAAGCCGTGAAACAAACGCGTAATGAAGCCTATGCCCATCATATTCAACGTTTGATGATCACGGGAAACTTCGCGCTGCTTGCGGGCTTTAATCCGCATCAGGTGCATGAATGGTATCTGGCGGTTTATGCCGATGCTTTTGAATGGGTGGAAATGCCCAATACGATTGGCATGGCGCTTCATGCCGATGGCGGGGTGATGGCATCAAAGCCCTATGCGGCATCTGGCAACTACATCAATAAAATGTCGAATTATTGCAAAGGCTGCAAATATGATGTGAAGCAGCGATTGGGTGAGAATGCTTGCCCTTTTAACGCGCTTTATTGGAATTTCATCGGCACGCATCAAAAGCGCTTTTCCAAAAATCCGCGCATGGCACAAATAGTGGCCAGCTATTCGCGCTTTGAGGAGCAAGAAAAAAGCGCAATACAATCTCAGGCATCGCGCTTTTTGGATGGGCTTAAACCCTATGTGGAGGGGTAGAAAAGCCCTCATCCGGCCTTCGGCCACCTTCTCCCGTTGTTCTTACAAATGGGAGAAGGTCCCGACAGGGGGATGAGGGATCTTAAGCCTTTTTACTTCGCCGCGAGCTTTGCTGCGATCTGGGCGACGTGCTTGCCCTGGAAATGAGCGCCTTCCAATTCTTGCTTGGAAGGCATACGGCTGCCATCGCCACCAGCAGTCGTGGTCGCACCGTAAGGTGACCCACCGATAATTTCGCCATGGCCCATCTGGCCTTGATAGGCATAAGGCAAGCCGACGATAACCATGCCGTGATGCATCAATGACGTCTGGAATGACAGGATTGAGGCTTCCTGACCACCATGCTGGGTGGCTGCTGCGGAGAACACGGAACCCACCTTGCCTACGAGTGCGCCCTTCATCCAAAGACTGCCGGTTTGATCCAGGAAATACTTCATGGATGCGGCCATCATGCCGTAACGGGTCGACGTACCGAAAATCACTGCATCATAATTTGCAAGGTCTTCGGGTTTTGCAATCGGAGCTTTTTGATCGAGCTTATAATGCATAGATTTTGCGACATCGGCAGGCATCAGCTCAGGCACACGCATCACATCAACAGTTGCGCCTGCTTCTTTGGCGCCTTCTGCAGCGGCGTAAGCCATGGCTTCAACATGACCCCATGATGAGTAATAGAGAACGAGAACTTTCGTCATTTCAGTTTTCCTTTGTTAGATCGTGGCTTGGTTGAGGAGGGCTTCAAGATCAACACGCGCGTTGACCATGGCCAGTTTTCCATCTGGCCCGCGCGGCCATTCGGTTTTGGGTTTATCCCAATAGAGTTCGACACCATTTTGGTCGGGATCGCGCAGATATAGCGCGATTGAAACGCCGTGATCAGCCGCGCCATCGAGTTCCAAGCCCGCGGTGACAACGCGTTTCATGGCATTGGCAAGATCGATCAGCGTCGGATAAAGTATCGCCGTGTGATAAAGCCCGGTTGTTCCGGGCGCTGGTGGCTTTCCGCCTTTGCTTTCCCAGGTGTTCAGGCCGATGTGGTGGTGATAGCCGCCGGCGGAAATAAAGGCCGCGTCAGTGCCATACATCATTTGAAGTTCGAAGCCCAAGATGCCGCAATAAAAGCCAAGGGCGCGATCAATATCCGCCACTTTCAAATGGACATGGCCGATATGGGTTCCGGCGGGAATGATATAGTTTTGGCTGGTCATAATGTAACCTCTAGTGTTACTAAATAGGTGGTAGCGTTGGATTCCGCAAGGCCTTGTCCACAAAAAATTGAAGCCAAGCCAGGGGACTGGGCATTTCGTCGGAAATAGCGCAATATGATGCAAAATCAAGGCACTTCACCATGGATTTCAAGGCTCCCTCCAATCTCACCATCGTCAGCCATCCTCTGGTGCTGCACAAATTAACACTGATGCGCGACAAGCATACGCCAACGGCGGTATTTCGCCAGCTGCTGCGTGAAATCAGCTTGCTGATGGCTTACGAGGTTTGCCATGACTTGCCTGTGACCTATCGTAAAATTGAAACACCGGTGGCACCAATGGATGCGCCTGTGCTGGAAGGCAAGAAGCTGGTGATTGTTTCCGTCTTGCGCGCCGGCAATGGCCTGCTGGAAGGGATGCTCGACCTGGTACCGTCGGCCCGTGTGGGTCACATTGGCCTCTACCGCGATCCGAAGACTTTGCAGCCCGTGCAGTATTATATGAAAGTGCCCGAGGACATTGCCGAACGGCGCACCATATTGGTTGATCCGATGCTGGCCACTGGCAATTCCGTTGCCGCTGCCGTCAGCCGCCTGAAAGAAAAGGGAGCGAAGGACCTGCGCCTGGTCACGCTGCTGGCAGCGCCTGAGGGCGTTATGCGGTTCCATGAGGCGCACCCGGATGTGCCTATTTTCACGGCCGCCGTGGATTCGCACCTCAATGAGCATGGCTATATCGTTCCGGGTTTGGGCGATGCGGGCGACCGGATGTTTGGGACGAAATAACGAAGCATTAATCATGGCCTGCAATTCGTTAATGCGTTAAAACTTGCAGCAAGGATTGGGCCGCTAGTGTGCCCGGCAATGAGTGCCCTTGCCCCCCAGATAAAACCTTCGTTTCAACGTGCCGATGGTTCACCGCGTCGTGTGCTTTATGCCGAGGATCAGATCACTTCACGGGTGGTCACCAAAGCCATGCTCGAGCGCATGGGTTTTGTTGTCGACGCCGTGGAAGATGGCGAGCTTGCGCTGCAGCGCGCGCGCAATGACAATTATGATGTGATTTTGCTGGATATTGAAATGCCAGTGATGGACGGGGTGACGGCGGCACGCTCTATTCGTGCGGAGCTTTCGCATTGCAATGATACGCCCATTCTGGCGCTGTCGGCCTTTCTGGCAGATTCAACGGAAGCTTCGGCATGGCGCGATGCGTTTGATTCAGCCCTGCCCAAGCCTGCCAATAGCAATGAGCTTTTTATGGCGATGACGGCAGCCGTGGCATTTAAATCGGCGCGGGCAAAACCTGTTTCGGCCAAGCCAACATCGGCAGAACTACTCGGCGCATTGCGCGATGGCCTTGCGCCCGCGATGTGGCAACGGGTTGTGGGACTGGCCGTCGAAGAGATGCATCATCTGGTCAATGCGATTGGTGCTGGGCTTGAAGCCCATGATGCAGCGCTGGCAAACCACGCGCGGATGAAACTTCAGCAACTGGCGAGGAGTTTTGGCGCAGCTGAGGTTGCCGGGGTTGCGGAGAATGGCGATCTGGCAGGTTTGCGCACGGCTGTTGCGAGCTTCGGCGGCTGAGGCTTACCTTCAGCTCTGCTTATTTTCTTGTGCTTCGAGCGATTTTAGAACTCTCAACTCTTCAATCAATTCCGGGCTCAGTGTCGCTGGCTGGCGAAAGGCGCGGTATTGACTGGTGCTTTGTGGTTTTTTCATCGGTTGTTCCTGCGACACTTCGAGACCTACTCCATTGATGCTAAGAAATATAAAACAGGCAGCGTGAATGGCAGTGGAAGATGGAGTTCATCGGGCGTTCATGTGGCCAGCCTGTGACGCGGCATTACATCGCTGACAGAAAGCTGCGCAGTCACAATCACGCCAAATTGAGTGGCGAGGTTGGGAATAAGCGCTAGAGATTAAGTGTAATCAAAGCGGGTGCAAATACCCAACAGGTGGAGGTTCTCGATGTTTTCAAGAGTTCAATTTGGTTTGATGGCTGGTGTTTTGGCGCTGTCGCTTGGTGCCGGCATGGCCTTTGCCGCGATGAGTGCTGATGAAGCGATTGTCGCGCGCAAGGCCTGTATGAAACTGGGCCATGGTGGCGTGTTCGGTGTGGCCGTGCCGATTTTTAAAGGCGACAAACCCTTCGACGACGCCGCCCTCAAAGCCGCATTTGCGAATGAAGACAAGGTTTGTGCCGATTGGTCGAAATGGTGGGGGCCGGAAACAAAGCAAGGCTCAGCTGAACAAACCCACGCCCTGCCCGCCATCTGGGAAGATCCGAAGGGCTTCGATGCCGCCGCCAACGCTTGGTATGCGGCTGATCAAGCCTTACGCAAAGCCACTGATCTGGCGTCTTTCAAAGCTGCATTCCCGGCCGATGGGGCAGGTTGCAAGGGCTGCCACGAAAAATTCCGCGCGCCGCTGCAATAAGCGGTTCGCATGACACGACTTATCCAAGCCTTGGTACTTTTTTTGGTGCTGGGGCTTGGTGTTTTTTGGGTGGTGAGTGAAACCCGCCCTTTGACGGCGGCGGACATTCCTGCCCATCAGGCCGATCTTGATAATGGCGAATTGATTTTCAATGTTGGTGGCTGTATTTCCTGCCACGCCTCGCCCAGTGCTGCCGATGTGCCGGCAGGTGGCAAGCCTCTCAAAACGCCTATTGGCGTATTATATCCGCCCAATCTGACGCTGGACTCCGATACCGGGCTTGGATCGTGGAGTGATGTTGACTTTGTCAACGCCATGCAAAAAGGCATTCGCCGCGCAGGTGGCCATCTCATTCCAGCTTTTCCTTATACCTCATATGCCAAAATGAAAGTTGAGGATGTTCTGGATTTGAAGGCCTATCTTGCCGCGCTGCCGCCTGTGAAAAATGCAACGCCGCCCCATCAGGTGATGGGGATATTGATGGTGCGCCGTGGGCTTGGCCTGTGGAAATGGATCGGGTTTGATGAGGCCAAATGGGTGCCCGACGCATCCCAAAGTGAGAGTTGGAATCGCGGCTCTTATCTCGTCAACGGCCCGGGCCATTGCCAAGAATGCCACACGCCGCGCAATCTCTTCATGGCTTCAGATTTCTCCCGCAAATTCATGGGCGGGCCGCATCCTGAAGGCAAAGGTAAAGTGCCAAGCTTGCGCGGTCTGGTGGAACGCGGACGCTACAAGGACCAAGCCGATTTGGTTTTGGCGTTCCAGAATGGTGAGGCCTATGGCTATGAACACATGGCCAGCGGCGGGATGGGAGAAGTGCAGACGAACCTGTCGAAGCTGCCGGAGAGCGATCTCAAGGCGATTGCGGAATATGTGTTAAGTTTGAAGTGAATTTCATCATCGATTTTTGTTGCGGTGGGGCCATAGTGACAAAGCCATGAAACAAAGCCTCGGATCAGGTGACTATTTGCAGCTTGCCCGGAGCAACTGGGGCGTTCTGCCGTTGCTGCTGCTTGTGGGCGGCTTTTTTGGTGCCATGCTGTATAGCACGCCCCTTACCTGCACAAATTTACGGGGCAAGGTTATTGAAAGCCATTACTTCGTCACGATCAACAACAGGCGCGACCCGGGGATGCGCACGGCGCTGTCGGCGCAACTCCCGGACGGGAAAATCATCAATGCCGAGGGCATTCCCATCAAAGGACTTCCGGCAGCAGGCGACGAGGTGAACCTGCAACGCTGTGTGAATAATTTTGGCGGCGTGACGTATTATTTTTGAACCGTTGCAATTGGAGAAGTCTGCGAGGGAGTTCTCAAATTGTAGCGCATGCTTCGAGGCTTTGCTTGGCAAAACGCCTCAGTGGAGGGATGAGAGTAACGTCTTCTCCCGCCTGCGGGAGAAGATGAATAAAAAACGCGGCACCTTTCGGGGCCGCGTTCTGAATTTTCCATTCTCCCTCCCCTACTCGAAGGGGAGGGTAGGGTGGGGTTGGTGGAACTGGGTGCTGTTGCGAGGTTTGAATTCGCTGAAGCGCCCCCACCCTGCCCTCCCCCATAAGTATGTGGGAGGGAAAAGTGTTTTTAGTTGGCTTCTGGCTCTGCTGCTGGCGCTTCTGCGCCGGTGCGTTTCGTCAGGTCTTCACCCGTGGCTTGATCTACTGCCTTCATCGACAGCTTGATCTTGCCGCGGTTGTCGAAGCCCATGAGCTTGACTTTCACCACGTCACCCTCTTTCACCACGTCAGAGGTTTTGTTCACGCGG
>JAYWAB010000098.1:0-26363 GCA_043782835.1 Aestuariivirga sp. | reverse complement strand
TCACCACCAACATCCGAAAATCCCGCCACCGCCACCCATTGTGGTGGCGCAAATCAACGTCAGCAGCCAAAACCTGTTTCTGACGGTCAATGGCTGGCCTGTCGGCTATTGGGCCGTTTCAACTGCGGGCATTGGCTATCACACACCGCGCGGCACATTTCAGGTGCAGCGATTGGCCAAAGTGTGGTTCTCTAAAAAATATGACAATTCACCGATGCCGAATTCGGTGTTCTTTGATGGCGGCATTGCCGTCCACGGCACCTATCATATCAAGGCCCTTGGCCGCCCGGTGTCACATGGATGTGTGCGCCTGGCACCTGAGAATGCCGAGAGGCTTTATGATTTGGTGGAACAATATGGTCGTTCCCGCACCCGTATTATTGTGACGGATTGAGCATGAGCCGCATAGCTTTAATCACAGGTGGTGCGCAGGGCATTGGTGCGGCGGCGGCGGCTAAGTTATTACGCGAAGGTTTTGGCGGCGTGTTGCTGCTGGACCGCAATGCGGCGCGGCTCGCGCAGGAAGCCAAAGCGCTTGCTTCGCTTGGAAATGTTGAAACACTGGTCGCAGATTTGCGTGATGACGCAACGGCGGCGCGGGCTGTGGCCGCCTGTTTAAAAAAATTCGGGCGAATTGATCTTTTGCTGAATGCGGCGGGCGATGTTTCGCGCGGCAGCGTGGCTGAGACATCGCTTGAGACTTACCACCAGTTGTTTGATGTCAATGTCAAAGCTCCGCTGTTTCTCATGCAAGAGGCGAGCAAAGTGATGCAGGCGCAAAAATCTGGCACAATCATCAATATCTCTTCGATGATCGCCCAAGGCGGCCCGCCGCATCTGGCCACCTATGGCGCATCAAAGGCGGCCTTGGTGCAGCTCACCAAACACGCGGCCCACACCTGGGCGTGGGACGGCATTCGCTGCTTTGCGATCAATCTGGGTTGGGCTTTCACCGAAGGCGAGCAACGCACGCAGACGCAGGTTCATGCCATGCCGGAGAATTGGAGTGAGACCATTGGCCAGCAGACGCCGGGCGGGCGATTGATTTTGCCGAATGATATTGCTGACCTGGTGTTTTATCTCACATCGCCATCAGCCCAGATGATGAATGGGACTGTGATTGATTTTGAGCAGCTGCCTGCGGGTGTGTTTCGGGCGCATCCGATCCTGAAGAGCTAACCCAATTCCAATAGATTGATTTCCGGCGGCACGCCCAAGCGGAAGGGAACGGTGGAAACACCCAGACCACCCGACACGAAAAGGTGCTTTCCATCTTCGATCACATGGCCATAGGCATAGCGGTTGCCGTAAGACGAGGGCACGATCGGGGAATAGCCTGCAAAGCGCAATTGGCCACCATGGGTGTGGCCTGACAGCGTGAGCGAAACGCGGGCGGGCATGTCGCGAAACAAATCAGGCTCATGGGCCAGATGGATGATGGGGGCATTATCGGTCACTTGTTTTAAGGTGTCTTCCAAATCATCCATGCCTTCAAAAGAATGGAGGCCATTGCGGAAGGCAACCAGACTATCCGTGCCGGACACCCAGAAGGGCAGGCCATCTTTTTGCAAGCGAACGGCCTTGTTGGCGAGAACGGGAATGCCCGCATCTTCAAAGGCGCGCTGGGCTTCGGGCGGGCCTTTGCGCGCGGCGTGGGCCGCAATGTCTTCCCACCAATCGTGATTGCCATTGATGCTGAAGGTGCCAAGTGGGGCTTTCAACCTGGCAGCGACTTTGGCGGTTTCGGCAACAGGCACGGTGGCGAGGCGGGGGTGAATGCCGGAGACATAGTCTCCCAGCATAAACACGATGTCGGGGTTCAGCGCTTGGGCAGCCTCGATGATCCTGGCCCAGCGCCCGAGGGGCATATAGGGTTCGACCACGTGCGGGTCTGCGATCAGCACGGCGCGGAGCTTCAGCCCTGGCGTCCAGCCCGGCGGCGTAAAGGCATGGGATACAGTGCGCAGCATGAAGCGCGGCTCCAGCACAAAGGCATAGGAGGCCACGCCCACGCCGGCGGCAGAGAAAAAACCTAAGCTTTTCAGAAAGTGGCGGCGGGTGATCATGCTGAGCGGTTGGCCTGAGATTGCGGGGATTCTGTGATGCGGGTTGAGCGCTACTAGCAGGTAAAACTTGCCGAAGGTTAAAGGCGAATTGGCGGGTTACAGACTGTTCATTTTGGTTGCGCCGTTCTTGCCTTGTGTGGCCTGCAAAAGCTGCTTAAGCTTAACCCTAAGCCGCGCCAGGACAGAGCGGGCGCGAAATTTCACAGGGAGAGTTTAATATGAAATTACGTTTTGCATTACTTCAAGCAGTTGCCGTTGCAGGCCTGATGGCCATGGCTCCTGCGGCCAAGGCCGCAGACAAGATCACCATCATGGTGGGCGGCGTTGAAAAACAGATTTATCTGCCCGCTAAACTCGCAGAGCAACTTGGCTATTTCAAGGATGAGGGCGTTGAAGTTGAAATCTTGACAGAGCCTGCTGGCGTTGATGCCGAAAACGAAATGCTCTCCGGTGCCGTGCAAGGCGTGGTTGGTTTTTACGATCATTGCGTTGACTTGCAGAGCAAGGGCAAAATTGTTGAATCCGTGGTGCAATTCAGCCAGGCGCCGGGCGAAGTTGAAATTGTTTCAACCAAGCATCCTGAAATCAAATCCGCTGCCGACTTCAAGGGCAAGTCTCTGGGTGTGACGGGCTTAGGTTCTTCCACCAACTTCCTCACGCAGTTCCTCGCCACCAAGGCGGGCCTGCAGATTTCGGACATCACTTCTGTTCCCGTGGGCGCTGGCAACACATTCATTGCCGCCATGCAGCAGGACAAGATTCAAGCCGGCATGACGACGGAACCCACCATTTCGCGCTTGCTGAAAAGTGGTGACGGGGCGGTGCTGATCGACATGCGCACCGTTGAGGGCACCAAGGCCGTGCTCGGGGGCACCTATCCAGCGGCCAGCCTTTATATGCAGACGGATTGGGTAAACGCGCACAAAGACATCACGCAAAAAATGGCCAATGCCTTTGTGAAAACCTTGAAGTTCATCAACACGCATACAGCGGCCGAAATCGCCGATAAAATGCCCGCTGACTATATGGTCGGCGACAAGGATGGCTATGTTGCAGCACTTGCTGCCGGCAAGGCGATGTTCACGCCAGATGGCCATATGCCGGCGGGCGGGCCAGACACAGTTCTTGCAGTATTGAGCTATAAGGAATCGATGAAGGGCAAGACGATCGACTTGGCCAAGACGTTTACGTCTGAGTTTGTCGACGCTGCGAAGTAAGGTTTGCTAGAGCCTGACGGTGGCGCGGAAACCCTCGCCACCGTCGCCGTCATCCCGACTTTCGTCTGGATGACGGAACTATAGTGCGTCTGAAAGTTCCAGCATGCCCCCACCAGTCATTGAACTCATGCATGTCAACCGACGCTTTCTCACGCCGGATGGCAAATCGCTGACGGCGCTTCGTGATTTTACCATGACGGTGGAGGCCGGGCAGTTTGTCGCTATCGTTGGCCCCACAGGCTGCGGCAAATCCACCACGCTCAACCTTGTCACGGGCTTGGCCAAACCCTCGGGCGGTGAAGTGCGGGTGATGGGCGCCCCCGTTGAAGGCATTGATCGCCGCATCGGCTTTGTCTTCCAGTCAGATGCGTTGTTCCCATGGAAATCAGTGTTGAACAATGTGATGGCGGGGCCCTTGTTTCGTGGCATCGCCAAGGCCGCCGCGCGCGCTGCTGCAATGGATTGGATTGCTCGTGTCGGCCTTGCCGGATTTGAAAACCATTATCCGCACCAGCTTTCAGGCGGCATGAGGAAGCGCGTGGCGCTGGCGCAAACGTTCATCAACAAACCCGAAATCCTGCTGATGGATGAGCCGTTCTCAGCGCTTGATGTGCAGACGCGTATCTTGATGCAGGGAGAGTTGCTGAAGCTGTGGTCGGAAGACAAGGCCTCGGTGGTGTTTGTGACACATGATCTCGATGAGGCCATTGCGCTGGCGGACAAGGTTTATGTTTTGACCTCTGGGCCGGGCACGGTGAAATCATCTTATGATGTCGATCTGCCGCGCCCGCGGGTGACGGAAGACATCCGCTATCAGCCGGAATTTATCGCACTCTCGCGCAAGATATGGAATGATCTTCGCGAAGAAGTGCAGAAATCCCACGGTGTGAAACGCGAGAGTTGAATGGAAAGTGATATGAGCAGCATAGCACAATCTCTTGAAGTGGTTCGCACTGACGCTGAAATTGAAGCTGCTGCTGCCGTCGCGCGCGTGCGGCGCGGGCGCATGGTGCTTGCTTGGCAGCTCGGGATTTTGGTGTTCATCCTGGGCGGATGGGAACTGGCGGCGCGGTTCAACTTCATTGACCCGTTCTTCTTTGCGCAGCCCAGCGCCATTGTGATGCGGCTGGTCACATGGTTGCGTGACGGCACTTCTCTGGGGCCTTTGTGGTATCAGGTCTGGGTGACGATTGAAGAGGCGATCCTGGGGTTCATCTGGGGGGCCTTGGCTGGCGTTGTGGTGGGCATCGCACTGGGCCGCAACAAATTCGCTGCCGATGTGTTCTCCGTTTACATCAAAGTGGCCAATGCCATTCCGCGCATCGTGCTGGCCCCCATTTTCATCATGGCTTTCGGTCTGGGCATGACGTCCAAAGTGGCGGTGTCTTTCGTGATGGTATTCTTTGTGGTGTTTGCCAATGCTTTTCAAGGTGTGCGCGAGGCTGACAAGGCGATGATTGCCAATGCGCAAATCCTGGGCGCTTCTCCGTGGGCGGTGACACGCAACGTGGTTATACCATCGGCCCTGAGTTGGATTTTTGCGAGCCTTCATGTGAGTTTCGGCTTTGCGATCGTGGGTGCTGTGGTGGGTGAATTGCTCGGCTCGCGCTATGGCATCGGGCAATTGATCGCCATTGCCCAAGGCTCATTTGATGCGGCGGGCATGTTTGCAGGGATGATCGTGCTGATCATTGTGGCGTTGATTGCTGACTTTGTAATGAGCTCGCTCGAAAGTAAGATCGTGCGCTGGCGGCCGCAGCCAACGAGCGATACCTAAAAACTATTTACCCGTCCACACTGGCTTGCGCTTTTCGGCAAAGGCTCTGGCACCTTCCTTCTGGTCTTCACTTGAATAAAGCGCATCGACTGTTTTCAGTTTGCGCTTGGTCACCATGTCGAAAGCTTGCGGGATGGGGCGATGGCTGGTTTCGCGGTCAATTTCCTTAATCGCGGCAAAGACCAGCGGCGGACCATCGGCCAGTTGTGCCGCCAATTCGCGGGCGCGGTGCATCAATCGATCGGCGGGCACCACTTCATTGATCAGGCCCCAGTGCTTGGCCTCTTTGGTATCAATAACTCGGCCTGTGAATAAGAGTTCCATCGCCACGTGATAGGGAATCCGGCGCGGCAGTTTGATGGCGGCAGCATCAGCCACTGTGCCAGAACGGATTTCAGGGAGGGCAAAGGTCGCGTGTTCAGCTGCGATGATGATGTCACAGGAAATCATAATCTCAAAACCGCCACCAAAGGCGAGACCGTTGACTGCGCATATCACAGGCTTGTTGAGGCCCGGCAATTGCTGCAGCCCGCCAAAGCCACCCACGCCATAGTCTGAATCCGGTGCTTCACCCGCCGCTGCGGCTTTCAAATCCCAACCGGGACAAAAGAATTTTTCGCCGGTGCTGGTGAGAATGGCGACGCGAAGTTCCGGGTCGTCGCGGAAGCCCGCGAAAATATCGCCCATGATGCGGCTTGTTGCAGCGTCGATGGCATTGGCCTTGGGGCGATCAATGGTGACTTCGAGAATTGCGCCATTGCGTGAAGTGTGGATGGGGGTGGTCATGGATTTAAAACTTCTTTGTGCTGCCAGCCTGTTTCAGCACTGTGTTGGCCATGTGGCGGCTATAGACATTGTGCGGACCGTGACGTTGGTATTGGTTTTCTCATTTCGCCATTTTTCATGAGATCCCTTGCCACCCTTTATCTGTTCAAAACCCATGGCGGATAGCTCCGCAATCAAGTCTCTGTAAAATGTCTTGGGCATTTAGGCGGCTGCAGCCTTCTCCAACGGGCGCTGCCAAATAATTGTCGGTACCCAATCGCGCAAAGGTTTTGAAACGAGATCGTGGGTTTCAAGATGATTGTCTATAATTAGCTCAAGCGCCAACGCATTCATGACCTCTTCGAATTCATCGAGAGCTTTAGTTTCGATGTTGAGGCCAAAGATGTCTGTCTCAGAATAATAAACTTGTGCTTCTTCATCCCAAATGGCTCGGACATAAAATGTGCGCTTCATCGATCTATCCATCGTATAACTCCACTTTCAATGATACTAACGCTTTGTCTGAACTTAATCAACGCATCCGCTGCGACGGCGCCTTCTGGAAGTACAAACAACGGATTAATATCCAGCTCATCGATTTCGTCTTTGTAAGCAGCTGCGAATGCGCAGACTGATTTTATTGCGGCAATTATGGCTTTTTGATCGCCCCGCTTGTCTCTAAAGCCTTCGATCAGTTTCCAGACTTTGAGTTTCTTCAGTGCACGGAGGATTTCATCTTCCGAGCAGGGGAGGAGCAGGGTGGTGGAGTCTTTGAGCAGTTCTGTGAATATGCCGCCTGCGCCGATGACGAGGGCGAGGCCGAATTGAGGATCGCGTTTTATGCCGATGATGAGTTCGGCCACAGCGCCTTCGACCATTTTTTCGATGAGGAGTTCAGGCCCAAGTTTGCACATGCGGGTGGCGGCGGCTTCGACTTCGGCTGCGGTTTTGAGGTTTAGCGCCACACCGCCCGCTTCGGTTTTATGCACAATGATCGTGGAAGAGATTTTTATGGCGACAGGGAAACCCAAAATGCTGGCGGTGGCGACAGCTTCGGAGGGGGAGCAGATTTGGCCAACGGGGATTGTGAGGCCGAACTTTTTGAGTAATTGTTTGCCTTCCCACTCTGTGATCACCCCTCCCGCCGTCATCCCAGCGAAGGCCGGGATCCAGCTTTCGTCTGGTCTCTGCGTTTGTAGCAAAGCGGGGACCCGGCCTTCGCCGCGATGACGGCCTAAATTAAAATTCCGCCCAATAAATGCCGCCGCCTCAAAAGCCGTCAGCGCATCATCCAAGCCCATCATCGGTGTGATGTTCGCCGTGCTCAGTTGCGCCGCCATTTCAAGCGGCATGGACTCGGGCAGGGACGCCACGATCACCGCGCGGGCGTTGTTGGCTTTGGCCGCTGCTGTGAAGGCGCGGGAGGTTTTATACCACGCCGCAGGATTCATATGCGGGTGGGTTGGCACATCCAAGATCAACATGCCGACATCAAAACCGCCGGACAGCGTTGCGGTGAAGGTGGCTTCAAGCTTGGCCTCATCGCCCCAGATGAAGGTGTGATAGTCCAGCGGGTTGTCGATTGAGACAAACTCATTGAGTGTTGCGGCCACGCGAGTTTTGGTGGCCGGGTTGAAGGGCGGGAAGCTTGCATTCTTTTCCAAGGCCATGTCCGCCACCAAAGCCGCTTCACCACCGGAACAACTCATGGAGACAAGGCGGGAGTCATTGATTGGGCCGCCGTGATGTAGGAACTTCAATGTTTCGGCAAAGGCCGTCACCGATTTCACCCGCGCAATGCCATGGCGCTCAAACAGCGCGTCATAGAGATTATCAGCGCCAGACAGCGAGGATGTGTGGCTCAACGTCACTTTTGCGCCTTGTTCAGAGCGGCCGGTTTTTAACGCGATCACTGGTTTATTGTAATGTCGCGCCAATTCAGCGGCGCGGGCAAAAGCGGCAATATCTTTTAGGCCTTCGATATGAAGGCCTATGGCGGTGATGCGATCATCCTGCGCTAGAGCTTCTAGCATTCGTGCCATATCGACATCGGCTTGGTTGCCAATGGCGAAGAGCTGCGCCAAGGGCAGGGCGCGGCGGCTCATGCCGAAATTGCAGGCAATGTTTCCGGATTGCGTGATGATGGCCACGCCGCGCTCACGGATTTCCAACCCATGTTCATCGGGCCAAAGGGCGCAGCGCGACAGCGTGTTCACAAAGCCATAGCAATTGGGGCCGAGCAGGGGCATTCCATTTGCGGCTTGGAGCAATTGAGTTTGCAGTTCCGTTGCTCCGGCTTCAGCAAAGCCTGCGGCATAGATGACTGTACCGCCGCAATTCTTGGCACGAAGCTGGCGGACAATTTCAACAGTAGGTTCGCGCTTTACGGCGACGAAGGCCGCATCGATGGGGCCGGGGATTTCTTCAACTGATTTAACAGTTGGCATTCCACCTAGCTCTTCACGCTTGGGGTGAACGGCATAAATCTTTCCTGCAAAGCCAAGCTCACGGGTGCGCGTGATGGCTATGGCGCATTCATTGCCACCGATGAAGGCGATGGAAGTTGGATTGAGAAGGCGGGTTAGCATTTACGCGCTATTCCAAAATCTGTCATCCCGACGAAAGTCGGGATGACAGTCTATTATACACATGAACATTTCATCCACCCAGCGGCCTTAGCATCGCGCGGCTGATGATGTGCCTTTGAATTTCGCTGGTGCCTTCCCAGATGCGTTCTACTCTCGCATCGCGCCAGATGCGTTCCAGCGGCAGGTCGCTCATCAGGCCCATGCCGCCGTGAATTTGTATGGCTTCATCGGCGATCATGGCCAAGGCTTCGGTGGCTTTGAGCTTGGCCATGGCCATGTCCATTTCGGTGACGGTCTTCTGATCGAATTTCCAGGCAGCTTCGAAGGTCAGAAGCTCGGCGGCGCGCAGTTCCATGGCCATGTCGGCGAGTTTGAAGGACACGCCCTGGAATTTGCCGATCTGCTGGCCGAATTGCTGGCGGTCTACGGCATATTGCGTGGCCAGTTTCAATGCGCGATCAGCGCGGCCCAAGCACGTGCTGGCGACTTGCAGGCGCGTGGCGCCCAGCCATTCGTTGGCCACGTCAAAGCCCTTATGCACTGCGCCGAGGATTTGGCTTTTGTGAATGCGGCAATCGGTGAATTCCAGAATGCAATTCTGATAACCGCGATGTGATACGTTTTTATAGCCATTGCGCACGGTGAAGCCCTTGGTGCCTTTGTCGATCAGGAAAGCGGTGATCAATTTTTTTGGTCCGCGCGCGGTTTCTTCTTCGCCGGTGGCGGCGAATAAAATTACGAATGTGGCTTCATCGGCATGGCTGATGAAATGCTTGGTGCCGTTGATCACAAAATCATCGCCATCAGCTTTCGCAAAGGTTTTCATGCCGCGCAAATCGGACCCGATGCCGGGCTCGGTCAGCGCCAAACAATCCGAGGCTTGGCCTTTGATGGCGGGGTAAAGATATTTTTCTCGCTGTTCATCATTGCAGGCCAGCAGAATATTCGAAGGCCTGAAAACGCAATTCCAATGCAGGGCATAAGATGTGCGGCCGAGTTCGCGCTCATACAAACACCACGTCAACGTATCAAGCCCAGCACCGCCCACTTCGGCTGGCATGTTGGCTGCGTAAAGCCCTGCGATCATTGCTTTGGCTTTAAGTTCATCGCGCAGTTCGGGGCGCAGGATTCCGCTGGCCTCTACCTCAGCCTCATGCGGATAGAGTTCCTTCTCGACGAAATCACGCGTCGTCTTGATGATCATTTCTTGTTCTACGGAAAGATTGAAGTTCATTTTTTCTTCTTCTTTGTCTCGCGTGCCAACACCAGCCCCGCGCCAATCTTATGCTTCTTGAACAGCTTCATCATATCAACCAAGATTGCGTTTCTCTTGGTTTCGAGTTGAGCGACGGTTTTGCCACCTGCCTGGGCTTCGCAGCCTTCGATCAGTCGGGTTTCCAATGCGTCATTCCATTTGGGGAATTTTAAATCTGTCCATGGCAGTTCCAGCGTGGGGTCAAACTGTTTCATAAAATCGCGCATGCCGCCGGGGCCGCCTGCTAAGTGATAGGTTTGGAACGAACCCATAAAGGCCCAGCGCATCCCGGCGGAATAAATAATCGAGTCATCAATATCGGCGGTTGAACCAACATCTTTGTCGAGAATATACAATGCTTCGCGCCACAAGGCTTCTTGCAGGCGGTCGCAGATATAACCATCGATTTCTTTTTTGAGGCGCAGCACCTGCATGCCGATCGATTCAAAATAGATCTTGGCGCTGATCATGCTGGCTTCGCTGGTTTTGGTGCCGGGCACAATTTCAACCAAGGGCAAGAGATAGACCGGATTGAAGGGATGGCCGATGATGACGCGTTCGGGATGTTGGCATTCTGATTGCAGCTTGCTGGGCAGAAAGCCTGAGGATGATGATGAGATGATTACATGGGGGGCTGCAATTGCGTCAATGTCTTTGAACAATTTGATTTTCAAATCTTCGCGCTCGGGGGCGGCTTCGTGGATGAAGTCGGCCTTGCTGGCCATCTCGCGCAAATCCGTCGTGAAGCTCAGCTTGCCTTTTTTCTTGGGCTTGCCCAAAAGTTTTTCCATCGAAGGCCAAGCGGTTTTGATTTGCGCCTTGAGTTTTGCTTCGGCGGTGGATGAGACGTCATAGGCGATCACATCGAAGCCACGGATCAAAAGCCGCGCGGCCCAGCCTGCGCCGATGAGGCCCGTTCCGGCGATACCGACGGTTTTTATTTTCATTTTTCCAATCCCAAAATCTTACGACCCTCAGCTGGTGTCGCCACCTTGGTGCCGAGTATTTCAATCAACTTCACGGCCTTTTCCACCAGTGCGCCATTCGACGCAAACACGCCCTTGTCGAGATAGAGATTATCTTCCAGCCCCACACGCACATGGCCGCCGAGCAAGACGGCCTGGGCCACGGCGTGGAATTGCTGGCGGCCAATGGAGAAACTGGCCCAGATCGCGTCCGGTGGCAGCTGCGATTTCTGATAAGCCATGGTTTCGGTGTTGAAGGGCGCGCCCCAGGGAATGCCCAAGCAAAGTTGGTAAAGCGGCTTTGGCTCGATCAGTCCTTCTTTATAAAGTTGATTGGCAAACCATAGATTGCCTGAGTCAAAGATTTCCATTTCGGGCTTCACGCCGTAAGACCCGATGAGCCGTGCCTGTTCGCGCAGTTGGGTTGGAGTTTGCACCACGAGGCCATTGCCATCGCCGAAGTTCAAGGAGCCACAGTCAAGTGTGCAGATTTCAGGGCGCAGTTCTTTGATATGGATGAGGCGCTCCAGCGGCCCCACCACATCCGTGCCTTCGCCAAATTTCATCGGCTGCTCGCCATCGCCAATCACCAAATCGCCGCCCATGCCGGCGGTGAGGTTGATGATCACATCAGTGTTTTTGGCCCGAATTTTCTCCATCACTTCGCGGTAGAGATGGGTGTGGCGCGTGCCCTTGCCGGTGGCAGGGTCGCGCACATGGCAATGAACCACAGTTGCGCCTGCTGACGCGGCCTCCAATGCCGCGTTGGCGATTTGCTCTGGCGTTACAGGAATGGCGGGATGTTTGCCCACGGTGTCGCCTGCTCCGGTGACGGCGCAGGTGATGATGACTTTTGGCTGCATTTAAAGCGGTTCTCCTCTTTGCCAAAGCGTAGAACAGGATTCGGCACGCGCATAGAAAAATGCGGCTGTGGCCTTGGTAAAACCGACGTGCTGGAACTGTGGAAAGGCTTTAAGCCCCCGCCTGCCATTGCTTGATTGCTTCAATCGGGTGCAATAGCATGAGGACATTGAGGGTGAGATTATCGCGGATCACGGCCAGCGCCAGAAGTTCCAACGCGATGGCGGCGATGATCACGCCCTTCGCAGGTGCGCGTGAGGCGATCCAGAAACCGAGGGCCATGAAGCCCATATCGCTCACGGAATTGACGATGCTGTCGCCGAAATAGTCAAGCGAGATGGTGGCGGCGCGGTAACGCTCTATGATGAAAGATGAGTTTTCAAACATCTCCCAGCAAGACTCCAATGCCAATGATAGCACAAAACGATAGAAGAGGGACAGGCGGCGCAGAAGCAGCCATCCCGCGCCATAAAACAAGAACCCGTGGATGACGTGGGAAAGTGAATACCAATCGGCGATATGCTGAGAATTCTCGGAACTGTTTACCACGCCGTGCCAGAGTTTCACATAACCGCATTTGCAAATGAGAACGCGGCCATTGATGTGTTCAACAAGACCTGTCACCAAAGCGATGAAGCCGAAGGCAAAGACATAGTTTCTGGCACCACGGATCATTGCCCATATTGCCACGATAACTCCTAAGCAGAGGTTGCCTTATTGTCACGCCTCTTCGCCCGCCACTTTGGCCACCACACAGCCGGATATTTTCCAGCTGCCGTCGGGCTGTTGTTCCATGTAATAGGTCGCCTCATAACGGGCGCCGTCTTCGCCGATGAGGCCGACGCGTTGATAAGGCCGGCCGCTTTCGTCGGTGCCGGAGCCCTCAAAATCAAAGGCCTTGTGGCGGTAAACCGGGGCATAGCCACCGCGCACCATGTTCATGAAGATTTCGGAGGTGGGGAACAGCTTTTGCACCAGCGGTGCCGCGTCGGCATAGGCCGTGGCGGCGTCGTCTTTGGCGATGGCTTGCAGCTGGTGGGTGATGATGGATTGAAAGGCCGGGTTGGCGCTTTTGCTGTCCTCGGCCAAAGCGGGGGTGGCAAAAAGCAGGGCCACTAACAGGATCAGGTTTTTCATTTCATTGCTCCTTGGTTCATTATACGCAAGAGCGCCCCGAATAGTTTCATCCCGCCCCAGTTATTTTTCGGTGCCCGACGAACATCTACGTTGCCGAATTGGACCTTGCCGCCTAGGCTGGGATCCTGACCATATGGATGAATGATGACACTTCCCAGTTCAATTGACGATACGGCCCAGCTTTTGGCAGCCCAAGGCTATGTCGCCGGGCGCGATCTGGCCACGGTTTTGTTTTTGGCCCTGAAAATGGGGCGGCCCTTGTTTCTGGAGGGCGAGGCCGGCGTGGGCAAGACTGAGATCGCCAAGGTTCTGGCGCAGGGACTGGGCCGCAAGTTGATCCGGCTGCAATGCTATGAGGGTCTGGATGTTTCATCGGCAGTTTATGAATGGAATTATGCCGCGCAGATGATTGAAATCCGCTTGGGCGAGGCGGCGGGCGAGGCCGATAAGGACAGACTTTCCAAATCGGTTTTTGATGAGCGATTTTTGATCAAGCGGCCTTTGCTGCAAGCTTTGGAAGAGGCTGAAGGCGGTGCGCCCATTCTGCTGATTGATGAATTGGACCGCACCGATGAAGCCTTCGAGGCCTTTCTTCTCGAAGTCCTCTCAGATTTCCAAATTACCATCCCCGAGCTTGGCACCATCAAAGCCAAAGAGCCGCCGATTGTGATTGTTACCTCTAACCGCACGCGCGAAATTCATGACGCGTTGAAACGCCGCTGTCTCTATCATTGGGTGGGTTATCCCAATGCGGCGCGGGAACTTGCCATCATCAACGCCCGGCGGCCCCATGCGCCTGCGGCCTTGGCCAGAGAAGTCGTCAGCTTTGTGCAGGCTTTGCGAGGTAGTGATCTTTACAAGGTGCCCGGCGTTGCTGAAACGCTGGATTGGGTTTCGGCTTTGCATGAGCTTGATTGTGTGTCTCTGGATCCGCAGCTGGTCAACGACACTTTGGGGGTGTTGCTGAAATATCAAGACGACATTGCCAAGATGGAAGGCTCAGCCGCCAAACGGATATTAGATCAGGTGCGCGATGAACTCCGGCACACAGCCAAAGCATAGCAGCGGACCACTGCGAAAGACGGGCAAACTCGCCGCCAATATAATGCATTTTGGCCGGGTGCTGCGCGCGGCTGGTTTGCCCATCGGGCCATCTGCTGTTCTTGATGGGCTTGATGCTGCCATGGCTGGGCCGTTGCGCAGGCGGGAGGATTTTTATTGGACACTGCACTGTGTTTTTGTCAAACGCCGCGAACACCGTGAGATTTTTGAACAGGCTTTCCATGTGTTTTGGAAAAAGCCGACGATGCTTGAACAGCTGATGCAACTTGTGCAGTTGCAACCCGCGCTCAAGAGCGATGCAAAGAAGAAGGATGCCGGCTCGCGTCGCTTGGCCGAAGCATTGTTTGATCAATCCTTGCAACTCAATAAGCCGTCGCAGCCGAAAGACCATTTTGAAATGGATGCGAGCACTGCGACTTCGGCGATGGAAATTTTGCGGCAAAAGGATTTTGAGCAAATGAGCTTGGCCGAACAAGCTGACGCCAATGCTGCGCTGGCGCGGTTGCGGTTTCAGCAGCGCGAAGTGCCAATGCGGCGGTTTTCACCTTCAGCGCGCGGGCGCATCGATATGCGGCGTACATTAAGGGCTTCGTTGCGATTAGGCGGGCAGATGGGTGCTCTCTGCTGGCGCAAACCCAAAACCCGACTGCCGCCGCTCGTTGTGCTCTGTGATATTTCTGGCTCATGCTCGCAATATAGTCGCATGTTTCTGCATTTTCTGCACGGTCTCGCCGAGACGCGCATTGATATACATGTGTTTTTGTTTGGCACAAGGCTGACCAATGTGACGCGCGATTTGAAACGGCGTGATGTGGACGAGGCCTTGGCTAAGGTTTCAGCCCATGTGCAGGATTGGTCCGGCGGCACGCGCATTGGCGAGGCGTTGCATCAGTTCAACTACCTGTGGGCGCGGCGTGTATTGGGGCAGGGTGCCCATGTGTTGCTGATGACCGATGGGTTGGAACGCGATGACGTGGCCAAGCTTGACGTTGAAATCACGCGGCTGGCGCGTGCTGCCCGCAAGATCATCTGGCTCAATCCGCTTCTGCGCTATGATAAGTTTGAAGCGGCCGCAGCGGGCATTCGTGCGATCATGCCGCATGTCGATGAGTTTCGCCCGGTGCATAGTTTGGACTCGCTTGCTGATTTGGCGCGAAGCCTTGCGGGGCGGGCCACCGCGTCGCATGATGCGCAAAAGTGGTTGGAGACGATGTGATGGATATTTTGGAAACAGCGCGCGCGTGGAAAGCAAGTGGCAAAGGTGTGGCACTGGCCACCGTGGTGGAAACCTGGGGTTCGGCGCCACAGCCCGTGGGCAGCCAATTGGTTGTCGATGGTGATGGCAATTTTGAAGGTGCCGTTTCTGGTGGCTGTGTGGAGGGCGAAGTGATTTCGCAAGCCCAGGATTTGATTGCAGCGGGCGGGCACAAGGTGTTGGAATTTGGGGTGGCTGATGAAACTGCTTGGCGCGTGGGGCTGGCCTGTGGCGGGCGCATCAAGATTTATGTTGAGGCGGTCGCGTGAATCTTGAACTCCTCAACGCGGTGATTGAGGCCAAGCAGGCGCGGCGCGCTGTTGCGGTTGTGACTAACACCAAGACTGGCACACAGCGCTTGGTTCTCCGCGCCGAGGCCGCAGTGGATTCGGCTTTGGACAAGGCGTTTCGGTTCGACAAGTCTGGCATGGAGGGCGACGATTTCATTGCCATTCACAATCCGCCATTGCGTCTCGTGATGATTGGCGCGGTTATGATTGCCCAAAGTGTGATCCCCGTCGCGCAAGCTTGTGGCTATGACGTGACGGTGATTGACCCGCGTGGGGCCTTTGCGACGGGGGCAAGATTTCCGGGCGTGACGCTGCTGGCGGATTGGCCACAGGATGTGTTGCCGAAGTTTGGTTTGGACTTACGCACCGGGTTTATGGCGCTCACGCATGACCCGAAGATTTATGACCCAGCGTTGCATTTGGCGTTGCAGTCAGAGGTGTTTTATATCGGTGCCTTGGGTTCGAAGAAAACCCAAGCGGGGCGCCAGGAGCGTTTGCGCGCGGCGGGTTTTGATGCCGCCGCACTGCTGCGAATTTCGGGGCCGATTGGCCTTGCCATCGGTGCTGTGGGCGCTGCTGAAATCGCGATTTCCATCATGGCTGAAATGACCAAGGCGCTGCGCGTTGGTTTGACATGAAATTCGGCCCCCTGCGCGTTGAAAAAGCTTTGGGTGCCATTCTCGCCCATACGGCAGGCGGCTTGAAGAAAGGCCGCGTCTTGACCTTGGATGACATCGCACGCCTGAAAGACCAGGGCATTGTTGAAGTCACCGCCGTGCGTCTTACCAAGGTTGATGTGCCGGAAGACCAAGCTGCTGCCGCCATTGCCCAAGCCATCTGTGGGCCCGGCGCTGCGGCGCAAGCGCCATTCACCGGCCGGGCCAATTTGCATGCTGAAGCGGCTGGCCTGATCATTGTCGATGAGGCGTTGCTCTCCAAGATCAACCGGGTGCATGAGGCAATCACGATCGCCACATTGAAATCGCATGATGTAGTTACGGCGCGGCAGATGTTGGCCACCGTCAAAATTATTCCCTTTGCTGCGCCTGCTGCGGCGCTCAAGAAAGTTCTGACGCTGCTCAAGGGCAAGACGCTGGTGCGTGTTGCGGCTTTCAAGGCGCAGCGCGTCGGGCTGGTGATCACCCATACGCCTGCCACCAAGGCTTCCCTCATCACCAAGTCAGAAACCGCGATTGCTGAGCGCCTGGCGCGGATGGGATCAGGTTTGGCGGCTGTCGCAGTGGTGGCACATGAAACGGCGGCGACGGCGGCCTGCATCGCCGAGATGAAGGCCAATGGCTTCTCGCCCATTCTGGTCTTTGGGGCTTCGGCCATCGTGGACCGGGCCGATGTGGTGCCAGCGGCACTCAAAGCTGCCAAGGGCAAAGTTCTGCATCTTGGAATGCCCGTGGACCCCGGCAATCTGCTGATGCTGGGGCGACTGGGCAAAGTGCCGGTGCTCGGTGTGCCGAGTTGTGCGCGCTCACCCAAAGTCAATGGATTTGATTGGGTTCTCAATCGTTTATGCGCGGGGCTTGAGGTTTCGCGTGAGGATGTTATGGCGATGGGGGCAGGCGGTTTGCTCGCTGAAATCAGCTCGCGCCCACAACCCCGTGAAGGCGGCAACAGGGCACCCTCGCGCCCACGCATTGCAGCTGTCGTTCTGGCTGCCGGGCTTTCGAGCCGGATGGGCTCCAATAAGCTTCTGGCAGAGCTTCATGGCAAACCGTTGCTGGCTCAGACCGTGGCGCAAGTCCTGGCTTCGGGGGTGGACGAGGTTGTGGTGGTCACCGGGCATATGGCCCGTGAAGTTGAAGCCTCTCTCCAAGGCAAGGCCGTGCGATTTGTACATAATGTTGACTATGCACAAGGCTTGGCCACTTCGGTTCGCAGTGGAATAGATGCCGTCAAAGATTTTGATGCCGCCTTTGTGTGTTTGGGCGACATGCCGCTGGTGCGTGCGGCGGATCTGAAACGCATGATGGCGGCTTTTGATTTGGAAGAAGGGCGAACGCTGATTGCCCCGGCACTGGGCCGCAAATTGGGCAACCCGGTTCTGTGGGGCCATGATTATTTTAATGCGATGCAACAGTTGAGCGGAGATCGTGGTGCGCGCGGATTGCTGGAACAGCACCGCGACGCTGTTGTGGAAATCGCTATTGAGCATGAGGGTATTATGCTCGATGCGGATACGCCGGAGGCTTTGAAAAAAGTGCGGGCAGCGGAGGGTTAGGTTTTTGAATGGTCAATCGACAAATCGTTTAGCCAAACTGCGTCATCCCGGCGAAGGCCGGGGCCGGGCTTTTGCAATGAACGAGGCCAAAGCTCAATCCCGGCCTTCGCCGGGATGACGGATTGTGGGTCGATCGGTTGAAGGTGATCAGAGTCTAAAGCACTTGCAAATTCCTGAGGCTCACGTGGCCACTGCGGGCGATGATGATGTGGTCATGCACCAAGATGCCCAGCTTGTCGCCGGCGCTGATAATGCGCTTGGTCATATCTATATCCGCCAGTGACGGCGTGGGATCGCCTGATGGATGGTTATGCACCATGATGATGGCTGAGGCAGAAAGTTCCAGCGCGCGCTTGATCACTTGGCGGGCATAAACGGGTGTGTGATCCACGGTGCCGCGCTGTTGGACTTCATCGGCGATCAACTGGTTTTTCTTATCGACAAACAGCAGGCGAAAGCTTTCAGTCTCTTCATAGGCCATGGCGGCGCGGCAATAATCGATGATGGCGTTCCAAGATCCAAGCATCGGGCGATTGATCACAGCTTCGCGCGACAGGCGCAAAGCGGCGGCTTGGATGAGCTTCAAGTCGCTGATGATGGCAGGGCCCACGCCCTTGATCTCTGCCAAGCGTTCTGGTGCCGCACTGATCACTTCGGCGAAGGAGCCAAAGCGGGCGAGCAACGCCTTGGCCAAGGGTTTGGTGTCGCCCCGCTTGATGGCCCTGAATAACACCATCTCCAGCAATTCATAATCCGGCAAAGCCTGCGGGCCGCCCACACGGAAGCGTTCGCGCAATCTTTCGCGGTGGCCGTGATAGTTGATGGCGGATGAAAAATCCTCAAGGCCTCTGGCCTCCGATGGTGGGGCCTCGGAATGTGGGGCCGCGGTGGGTTTTTCCTCGAGGCCCTTTGGCATATCACACGCGGTAGGGCGGTTGGTTCAGACCCGCTGGTGAGGTGGTGAAAATTTCAACGCCGGTTTCAGTTACACCCACGGTGTGTTCAAACTGCGCCGAGAGGGATTTGTCACGCGTCACTGCCGTCCAGCCATCGCTCAAGATTTTCACGTGCGCCTTGCCGAGATTGATCATCGGCTCAACCGTAAAAATCATGCCGGGTTTCAACAGCACGCCTTCGCCGGGCTTGCCATAATGCAAAACATTGGGATGATCATGAAACACCTGGCCCAAGCCATGGCCGCAGAAATCGCGCACCACAGAGCAGCGCTCGGCCTCGGCGTAGGATTGAATGGCGTGGCCCACATCGCCCAAATGTGCGCCGGGCCTGACGGCGGCAATGCCGCGCATCAGGCATTCATAGGTGACCGCAACCAAGCGTTCGGCGGCGCGGGGCACATCACCGATATTATACATGCGGCTGCTGTCGCCATGCCAGCCATCGACGATCAAGGTCAGGTCCACATTGACAATGTCGCCACTGCGCAAAGGCTTGTCATTGGGAATGCCATGGCAGACGACGTGGTTGATCGAGGTGCAACAGGCCTTGCGATAGCCGCGATAGTTAAGCGTTGCGGGCAGGGCTTTGTGCTTGGCGGCAAAGGCCATGAAAAAATCATCAATTTCGAGCGTGGTCGTGCCTTCGCGGACCAGCGGGGTCACCTCATCCAGCGCCTGCGCGGTCAACTGGCCAGCCTTGCGCATGGCGGCAAAGCCCTGCTGGCCGTGGAGCTTGATGGTCGGGTGAGTTTCGGTCTTGGTCATCAGGCTATTCTGTCAGGCGCTTGGGCTTTGGTCAATCGTGACGCGAGTATGGCTGCGCGGCAGATTTAAAGTCTGCATTTGTACCAGCAACAGAGACTGATGAAACCTGTCAGATTTGACACTCATAGACCGACGCGGCCCAACGGGCATCGTTCAACGCGCATAGTCAGGTGGGGGAAGTTTTGCTGGTTTCGGATTCAACGCAACCCAATTTACAGCCAGTTCACACAGGCGGCCTGTGTCGCCTCTTTTTTTCTTGACCTCTGCGACAAGTGCGCGGGCTTGGACCACCTCTGTTGGGGGAAGGGAGATGCCGGAGCTGATATGCAGGAGGAAGGCGTCCGCCATTTTTCGGAACCCGACGTCCCAATTGATGCCACCGTTACCTTCGAGTTCGTTTCGAATTTTACCTGAAATTCTGACAACTTCGCCCTGAACAGTTTCAGAGGCCCCGCTCGAAGGGACAAGCAGTTCCCACAGTTCTTGGTGGCGATCTTGCCAGCGCACTGACTTAGCGATGATTGGTGATTTGCGATCGTGCATGGCGCGGTGTGGAACTGGCGATACGTCGAATAGAATGTACAATCTGTCCAATGCGGCGCTTGTTGCGGCCAAGTGCTCAGAATTGAAATTGCTCCGATGAAATTCAAAGTTCGTGCCTATGCGCGTGACGAATGCCTTGAGTTCTGGCGTGGTCTTTATCTCTTGTGTTTTACCGGAGCCAAAGAGAGACCTTACGAAGGATTTCTTTTTCGTTGGTACCCTTTCACTTGACCGCAGGAACAAATCAGCAAGTTGCGCCATAGCCACGATGTCTGTGTTATTACATCGTTGCAACGCATAGGCCATCGGCGTTTGCTTTTCGCTGTTCAGAGCATCAACGCGGGCGCCATGGTCAATCAGTACGCGTGCCGTGTTTACGATATATGATCCTGCCGCGCTGTGCAGTGGTGTACCACGTAGATTTTCACCATGATGAATATCTGCACCGAGCTCCAACAAAATTTCAATACGACCCTGCCAATGCCTTGCCCGCGAATGCAGCGGCGTATCTCCGTAACCGTCACCTGCCGAGAGATCGGCACCATTTATAACAAGCCAGCGCGCCAGTTGGTCGGGGCAGTCGTTGAATGCAAGTGCGGTTTGCCCGAAAACACCACCGCGCGCATCAACTTCGCATGTCTCAAATACGGCTTTGAGCGATTCAAGATCGCCCTGTTTCAATAGAACTTCAAAATCTTTGGGCAGCAGCTTCTTTTTTGCCTTGGCCATGATACGCCTCTCCGGGATAGTTAACGCTACGCCTGATCGTTACCAACCAGCGCGCTATCCCAGATTGCCACATATTTCATTTAAGGCGTTACGCATTTCTGACAGTTGGGCACGGGCTACAAAACGTTTTGAAAGTTCATTTGTATTCGGGACCATGGTGTTTCTGGAGCAACTCCTATAAGGCCGCCGTTCAATCGCTTTTTGAAAAGAAGTTTCCATGCCATTTCCGATCACACCACCGCCCATTGCCCGTGCTTTAACCGAGCGCAAATATGAAGACCCGACTGCGGTTCAACTCGCTGTTCTTGAGGCGCGGGCACAAGGGCGCGATATGGTGGTTTCAGCGCAAACGGGATCTGGCAAAACCGTAGCTTACGGTCTGGCCATTGCAACAACCTTGCTGGGTGAAAATCTTCGCTTTGAAAATGAAGCTGATCCGCTGGCGCTGATCGTAGCCCCCACGCGTGAATTGGCCATGCAGGTTGAGCGCGAACTTGGCTGGCTCTATGCCTATACGGGCGCGCGCATTCTCTCTTGCGTCGGGGGGATGGATCCTAACCGCGAACGCCGCCGCCTGCATGATGGAGCCCATATCATCGTTGGCACACCAGGTCGCTTGCGTGACCACCTCGAACGTGGTGCCCTCAAGATCAATGATCTCAAAGCCGTGGTGCTCGACGAAGCCGATGAGATGTTGGATCTGGGCTTCCGTGAGGATCTCGAATTTATTCTCGAAGCTACGCCCAAGACACGCCAGACTTTGATGTTTTCGGCCACCATGCCAAAGCCCATTGCTTTGCTGGCCAAAAAATATCAACGCGATGCGCTGCGTATAGAGGCCAAAGGCTCGGAGCGCGCCCATGCCGATATTGAATATCGTGCGATGCGGGTGGCTCCCAATGAAGTGGAACATGCCGTTGTCAACGTGTTGCGTTTTGTTGAATCACAATCCGCCATCGTTTTCTGCAACACGCGTGATCATGTGCGCCATCTTCATGCGACGCTATCTGAGCGCGGCTTTGCAGCAGTCAATCTTTCTGGTGAGTTGAGCCAGGCTGAGCGCAATCATGCTTTACAAGCCTTGCGTGATGGCCGGGCGCGTGTTTGTGTGGCAACGGATGTGGCGGCGCGCGGCATTGATCTTCCGAATTTGAACTTGGTGATCCATGCTGATCTGCCCAATGATGCAGAAACCTTGCAGCATCGCTCTGGCCGCACCGGTCGTGCAGGCCGCAAAGGTGTTTCAGTTTTGCTGGTGCCCCTGTCACGCCGCAGGAAGGCCGAGCAAATGTTGGCCACCGCCAAGGTCAGCCCGATCTGGAGCGGCCCACCGCAAGCTGAGGACATTCGCAAACTCGATCAGCAGCGCATGTTGCAAGACCCTATTCTCACTGCGGTGAATTCCGAAGAAGATTTGGAAATGGCCCGGGCCGTTCTGGCCAATCGTCAGCCGGAAGAAATTGCGGCGGCTCTCGTTCGGATTTATCGCTCGCGCCTGCCAGCGGCTGAAGATGTGTTTGATCCTGGCCCTGGTGATAATCGTGGGTCTCGCAATGAATTTCGTGAAGCCAAACCTTTGCGCCGCAAAGAACATTCAGACTCTGGCCCGAGCGCCTTCACCTGGTTCCGCTTGGACATCGGCCGCAAAAATAATGCCGATCCAAAATGGCTGCTGCCGATGATCTGTCGCAGAGGCCATGTCACTAAACCTGACATTGGCGCCATTCGCATCAATGAGAATGAAACACGTTTTGAAATTGCCAATCATATGGCGGAGAAATTTGCTGCGGCCATGCTCATTGCTGACAAGGATGATGTGACAATCTCACGGCTCGAAGGCGCAATGCCGGCACAAGCGCCCAAGTCTGAGCGCAAGCGCAGCTTTGAGCGCAGCGAGGGCAAAGAGCGATACGAAGATAAAAAGCCGCACAGCGCTGATGCAAAGCCAAGCTATGAAGGCAAGAAATCTTTCACGGACAAGCCGAAGTTCAAAGACAAAGCCAAATTCAAAGGCGGGGATTTCAAAAACAAGAAAGCCCCGTGGGTTAAGGGGAAATAGTCACGTCAAAAATGCGGCGGCCGAAGGGTTGGCAGGCTCACGCTGCGTGATCAATGGCAAGTGCGCGTTTTACTTTTTCGGTCAAGTCATTGCGGGTGAAGGGCTTGTTCACCAGTTCGATGGTGTCGGGCAAGTCCTGCATCTGGCGCACAGAACCCGGCGCATAGCCAGACATGAACAGGATGCGCAGTTCGGGGCGCACTTTCATGGCCTTCATCGCCAATTCTGGCCCATTCATGCCGCCCGCCATGATCACATCTGAGAGAACGAGATCAATATCGGGCATCGTCTCGATGGCTTTCAAGCCTTCAGGGCCATTGATGGCGGTGATCGCTTCAAAGCCCATTTCTTCTATCATCGCGGCGGCCACTTCGCGCACCGAGTTGTTGTCTTCCACAACCAAGACCTTGAGCTTGCGTGCAGGCTGGGCGCTGACTGCTTCACGCGCAATGCTCATTTCCTGAGCCACGTGTTCGCGGATCTCGCTTGGCTTTTGGGGTGCAACTGGAGCAGCTTGCGATTTAAAGCGCGGCAAATAGATTTTGACAGATGTACCGACGCCCAGCGTTGACTCGATATGAACATGGCCGCCCGACTGTTTGACGAAACCATAGATCATCGAAAGGCCAAGGCCAGACCCTGCTTCTGGCCCCTTGGTGGTGAAGAAGGGCTGGAAAACTTTTTCGATGTTCTCGGGCGCGATGCCTGTGCCTGTATCAACCACGCTGATTTCAACGTAGTCGCCCGGGGTGACATCTTCATGGGCTTCCGTATAGGCGCGGTCTAACACGCGGTTGGCGCTGGCGATGATCAGCTTGCCACCTCTTTCGGCCATGGCGTCGCGTGCGTTGATGGCAAGGTTGAGAACGGCGGTTTCCAGCATGGTCTTATCGGCTTTGACGGACCACATCTCGGCACCGGGGCGGAATTCGACATCGATGTTGGCCGTTGCGGCCTGTTGCAACATATCCTGCATTGAGTTGAGCAGATCGTTCACCGCGATCTCGCGGTTTTGCAAAGTTTGCTGGCGGGAATAGGCGAGCATCCGGCGCGTTAGGTCTGAGCCTTTATCGGCGGCCTCAATGGCGGCGCGGATGCGTTTGAGGGCGCGTTCATCGCCCTTGACCAATTGTTCGACGAGCTGAAGATTGCCCATCACCACCATCAGGAGGTTGTTGAAATCATGGGCAATGCCGCCAGTCAATTGGCCTACAGCTTCCATTTTCTGGGCTTGATGGAATTTGTTTTCGAGTGCTTTGCGTTCGGTCACCTGTTGGCAGGCGCCGAAAATATTTTCGATTTCGCCCGCCGGGTTGCGTTCTGGTTCCATGGTGACGGCGAACCATTCCAGATCGCCCTTTTTGGTTTTCACCGCAATTTCGAGATTCTTCACCTGCTTGCCAAGCTTTGCGATCTCCAGGCCTTCGCAGAATTTTTCACGGTCCCCGGGTTCAATCATCTTGATCAAGGTTTCGAGATTGGGGTGAACCATCGCGTCGGCCAAGCCGATCATCGCGGCGAGTTCAGCTGTCAGGCGCGATACGCCGCTTTCAATGCGCAGCTTGAACGAACCGATGTGGGAAACAGCTTGAGTGCGTTTCAACATAAGTTCAGAATTCTTCAAGCGGTCCATTGTCAACATTTCATTGTCGACATTGCGGCACAGGCCAACGCATTTTTTCGGCCGGCCAGTTGAGGGGTCGCGCACCAGTCCTGCGAGGCATTCGATCCACGCATATTTTCCGCCTTTGGTTTTGACACGGTAGCGGGTTTGGAAAATATCTGTGCCAAAAGGAGCGGATTTGATTTTGTCGTCGATCGATTTGCCAATGTCATCGGGGTGGACAAGGCTGTTGAAGGATTGATAGCTCAGTGGGCTATCGCCAATTTTGCCTCCAAAAATCTCGACAAGCTCTGGAGAATTATAGGTCTCTCCCGATTCGAAATCATGGTCCCACAAGGCATAGCCGCCCGAACGCAAAGCCAGATTGAGGCGGCGTTCATTGACATTGGCTTCTTCGACTTGTTCGGCTGAATTCTGTTGGCCAACGAGGAGCATTTCGCTGCCTTGGCTATGGGTAAAAGTTTGAGCGCGGAAAATGGATTTAACATGAGAGCCCAAAGGTGGGGCATAGGTGACTTCAATCACAGATTGGCCCGGTTGGCGCGGATCGGGCGGCAGGTGGCGGGCAGAAAGTGTGGCAGTGCCGAATTTCATCAGGGGCTTGCCGACAATATCACCGCGTTGACAATTCCACTTTTGCAGGAGGGCCGTTGATACTTCCCTGACTTCAGCATCAGGGAGGCGCACCACCATGCTGTCCACATTGGCCAATTCGAAAGCGGCGACAAGCGCGTCAATCATCTTTATTCCCCAAAGTCCTATACCAAAGCCTATCTTCGCGGGAAAAGGTGAAGACAGTGTTGATCTTTGCTTGGCGATCGCGCTTAAGAAGCAGATTGCGCATGAATATTGTGAAAAGGGGTCGATATGGACGAAAAATGGCAAAAGAACTTCCCGGTTTCCTGGGATCAGTTTCACCGTGATGCCCGTGCACTCGCATGGAGATTGAGTTCATCTGGAACATTTCGTGCTGTGGTTGCAATTACACGCGGTGGCTTGGTGCCTGCTGCCATTGTGGCGCGTGAGTTGGGGATTCGGATCATCGATACGGTGGGAATCGCATCTTATGAATATGATAAACAGGGCGAGGTTTCCGTTTTGAAAACGGTGGCCGCGTCGATCATTGGTGATGATCAGGGTGCTGGCGTTGTCATCGTCGATGATCTGGTGGACACCGGAAAGACTGCCAAAGTGGTGCGTGAGATGATGCCCAAGGCGCATATCGCCACCGTTTATGCCAAGCCGCAGGGGCGGCCGCTGGTCGACACATTCATCACCGAAGTGAGTCAGGACACGTGGATCTATCTGCCATGGGACATGGGTCTGCATTTCATGCCGCCGATCAGCAAGGACACGACGGCTTAACGCGGCCTGCGCTTGTCAAACAGCCGTTGCTTACACTAAGAGCCTGACATGTGCGGGCGTGGCGTAATGGTAGCCGCAACGGACTTAAAATCGGTAATGTATTATCGGTTTTTATATAATAAATGTTCTAAAACAATTAGATAGAATTCCGTCTTCCCTTCTGTTAGGCTTACACAACTCTTACACATTTTGGGTCTGTAATCCCGAGGATGGGCTTGATGTCCGATAAGACTGTTACTCACGCACTTTTAGGCGGCAAATTACACGTGTACCGGCGACCTAGTAGTGGGTGCTGGCAATGCTCAACATATTTGTCTGGAAAGAACCGTAGAAAATCTACGGGCGAAGATAGTCTGGCCAAAGCAAAAGACTTTGCCGAAGATTGGTATCTTGAACTTCACGGCAAACTTAAACGTGGTGAAATGCCAAATGAAAAGTCTTTCAAATCTTCGGCTGAGGCGTTCATAAAAGAATTTAGTGTTATTAACGAGGGGCAACGAAGCCCAAAGTACATCGAAAGCCAAGAGGAACGTATCAACCTTCACCTGATCCCTTATTTTGGGAGCAAGGGCCTTTCAGAAATTAAATCAGGCACAGTTCAAGAATACAGGATGTACCGACGGGAGCATTCAAACACCAAAAGGCCTCCAGCCCGAAGCACCATGCATCAAGAACTCGTTGCGCTTCGCCAAGTCCTAAAATCAGCTATCCGGCATGGCTGGCTTGAAAGCCTGCCCGATTTGTCAGTGCCATATAAATCTTCGGGCAAGCTAGACCATCGAGCATGGTTTTCTCCTGATGAATATAAGCAGCTCTACACTGCTACCCGCAAACACGCACAAGCGGCCAAG
>JAYWAB010000097.1:0-10558 GCA_043782835.1 Aestuariivirga sp. | reverse complement strand
TTTGCCAGCAGCGCCGGCGCGAACCTTGCCGGAAGCCGTCATTTTAAACCGCTTTTTGGCGGATGACTTGGTTTTCATTTTGGGCATTTTGCTTTTCCTTAAGTCGCATTGATAACAACCGCCATGGCATGCCCTTACACAGGCCAGGCGATCTTCAGCTCCACAGATGTGGTGAAGTTGGGCGGATAAAGCAGAAAAAGACTTGGCTGGCAAGGGCGGAAGGGATTAGGGAGGGTGGGCGGGGCAGGCAATTTTTACCAGATATTTTACGGCCAGCGGAACAACCGCCACAATTGCGCGTTAGTCACTTGGAAATTACCTTAGTGAAGTGGAGAAATCTTATGATTAAATCAACGTTAATCGCTCTGGCCGCAGCCGCAACCCTAGTTTCGGCGACCGTTGGTGCCAAGGCACAAGCCTATGGCGACCGGGCTTATTGTGACGACTATGCACGCCGCGTTGCTTATCGCCAAGTTGATCCCAACAATGTCGTTGGTGGCGCCATCGCCGGCGCTGTTTTGGGCGGTGCTTTCGGTGCCATCACCGGTCATGGTCAGGGCAGCAATATTGGTACAGGTCTCGCGGTTGGTGGTGTGACCGGCGGTGTGCTTGGTGCAGCTTCTGGAAACGGCGGTTATGACCAGGGTGCTTACAATCGCGCTTATTGGCGCTGTATGCATCGCGCCTCATACCAAGGCGATCAACCACGGCGTCGCGCCTATTCCGGCAGAGCCGTCGCCTATTGCGCCGCGCGCTATCGCTCCTACAATCCCAGCACGGGCTTTTATGTCAGCTCTTCGGGCGCCTATCGCCACTGCCCCTGAGCGAACTTACCTCGCGCATTGCTGAAATCAGCAGCAATATCGATATTTGAATAGGCCCGTTGTGCAATTGCGCTGCGGGCTTTTCTAGTGGCTGGCCGAGGCCACGTCTTTCCATCTCCCAGGCAATGTCAGCGCTCCAGGGCAAGTCACGCCATTGGAGGAGCTGGAGGCGGGTCACGCCGATTTCCCGCAGGGCGTGGTCGCTGCAGTTCAGCAGTTGCTTTATCTGCTGGCGTAAGGACCGATTGCGGAACATCAGGGCCAGCGCGCTGAAGCGGCCATAGGCGTGGCGCGCTTGGGCCTCGTGGATGATGTAGTCCCGCATGATTTCCTCGATTGTATCTATTGTTTTATCAATTCAGTGCTTGATTTCGATATATTATTGATACAATGTTCGTTCAATTCAAACAATCGAAACATTGTTCCCATGACAATATGGACTCCAACGCTCGACCGTTCAAAACCGCTCTATCTGGCCATTGCCGATGCTGTGGCCGGCGATGTGGCATCTGGCCTGTTGGCGCGGGGTGACCGGTTGCCGCCACAGCGGGCGCTGGCGTGGACGCTGGGAGTGACGTTGGGCACGGTGACGAGGGCCTATGCTGAGGCGGAATCGCGGGGGTTGCTGACAGGCGAAGTGGGGCGCGGCAGTTACATCCGCTCAAGCACGGAAGTGGCACCGCTGAGTGGCCTTCCGTCTGACGAGAATGATCTGGTCGATCTCAGCCATTCCATTCCGCCGCCAGTGGTGACATCGCAGGAGTTTGACCAAGCTTTGGCTGCCATTATGCGTGACCCGAAGAAACTGGGGCTGCTCGATTATGCGCCGCCGGAGGGTTTTGCTCAGCACCGGGCGATGGCGGCGCAATGGCTGAAACGCAGTGGCATTGAAGCAGAAGAGCGCGATGTTTTTGTGACGGCTGGCGCACAGCTGGGTTTGGTCACGGCTTTGCAGGCTTTGGTGGAGCCGGGTGAAAAGGTCATGGCTGAAACCATCAATTATGCTGTTTTGCGCTCAACTTTCAAAGCGGCGCATGTTCAGCCCTTGTGCCTGGTGCAGGACGAGGAAGGGTTGTTGCCGGATGCTTTCGAGAAAGCTGCGGCGGCTGGGCAGTCACGCGTTCTTTATCTTGTGCCGACTCTACAAAACCCGACGACACATACGATGAGTCGGCAGCGGCGCGACGAAATTGTTTCGATTGCGCGCAAATATGACGTCACCATCATTGAAGACGATATTTTCCGCCTGCTCGACGAGCGGGTTCAACCGCCGACATTTTATAGCCTTGCGCCAGAGCGGACGCTGCATATTACCGGGCTTTCGAAAACCTTGGCGCCCGGCTTGCGGCTGGGCTTTGTGTTGACGCCCAAGGGCCAAGAGCGGTTGCTGCGCAATCACCTCCGCTCGATGAGCCCGCGCAGCGTTGGCGTGATGGGCGAGATGGCGCGGCATTGGGTGGCTTCAGGCAAGGCCGATGAAATTCTTCTGCGCATCCGTGCCGAGTTGGCGCGGCGCCGGGCGGCATTTATGGAAGTCTTCAAAGATCACCGGGTTCATTGCGCACCTGCTGCCCCCTTTGCCTGGCTGGAGTTGCCGCCCGAATGGACGGGCAACCGCCTTGCCGCTGCATTGCGCGCCAAGCGCATCCTTGTCACACCGGGAACGGAATTTGATCTTTCCGCGACACAAAAAGGTGCGCAGCATGTGCGCATCTGTTTTGGCAGCCCGCAAACGCAGTGGCGGCCGCTTGCTAGTTTCGAGGCGATACGATCACTGATGCAATCAGGCGAAGACGAAAGTTTTACGCCCGTGGCGTAAACACGCAAAATCGTATTTTTGCCGAGAAAAAATCAAATTAGAATTTATTCGATACCAATTCAGTGAGGTTTTTTCGCATATTTTCAAGATTTTCGCGACCGATGATGGCTGCGACATCAGACTCGATCGTTTCAATCTGCTGTTTTGCCGTTTTTCCAGCAAGTACGCCACGCGGCGTTATCAACACCAACTTTTCGCGTTTATTGTCGGGCAGACGCTCCAATTCCACCACGCCCAGCTTGATCAGACGTTTGACTGAGGCTTGCGCACTTTGGCGGCTGATCCCGAGCTTGCGGGCAATTTCCGATATTGATTTTGGGCCACGCGTTGCTGTGACAAAGACCCTCACATCCGACGCACGCACGCCCGCATAGGGGGTGTCCTTGCGCCAATTGACAAACTTTGCGTCAATCATCTCACCGAGAAAATGGATTAAAGTCCGTAAATTGGTCTCCGGAGGTCCGATGTCTTGATCGTCAATCATAGCTTACAATTACCTCCCTATGCAGCAAATGCAAGCCCCAATGCGCCATATATCGTCAATTGCGATTGACAATAATACACAATTTTCCTACCTAGCGACCGTCAACGCAAGTTGACTGATGCAAACAGCGATGCTCCCCCAGCAGGGTCAAGGGCCACAAGCCTGAGGCTTTTTCGTGTGTTTGCATGAAGCCGCGCCATCATCCGGGGGCTGGTTGCGTGGCGGGTTGACGGATGCCCATTCGTCAACCCATCCCCCGGGGTTTCGGTGGCTTATTCGCTGGCAAAAGCCCTGGCCACTTCGGCACGCAAATCCATCATCATGGCATCAGCAAGTGACGCGTGCCCCTCAGCCGATGGGTGCATGGCACCCGTGGTCTCGGTGAAATCGCGTTCCGAGGCCGCTTCGTCAATGGCAGAATAACGATCGACCACCTTCTGGTTCATCACCATATAGGCATCATTGATGCTGCGCACCCAGCGCTGACGCAGGGCATAGGGATAATTCTGGGTTGCGGGATCAAAAGGCCGCCAGCCCGTGCCTTTGACAAAAATTCCAGATTGACAGCTCTCGGTGGCGCGTGCTGCTTTGCCCCAACAGGGCACCATTAAAGCTTCGGCTGGATCGTCCAGCCGGTCCTGACGCTGCGCACAAAACCCATGGCCGCGAAACGGTTTGTCGGCATAGGCGCGGCCCGCAAAACTCCAGCCATTGGCATCGGCCAATTCCTTCATACGCTTGTGTAAAGCCGAAAGTTGCGCGTGGGCGGCATCGAGCTTGTCTTGGCGCACCACGAGCCAGTTTGAAAACCTGTCGAGCGATTGGTTGGCGGCAAAACTGTCTTCCGTTTCACCGCCACCGGCAACGCCACGGCAGGTTTCACCCTTCTCATCGGCGAGAATATCGGGATAGGCGGTGAGCACGACACGCGCTGGGTCATAGGCCAGGCCTGCATTATGCAGAGGCACAGATTTTTCCAACTGACGCGCCAGAAGTTGATAGGCCTGCGGCAGTGAATTGTTCATGTTGGCACCAAATTGCTCGGGCGAAACGGTGACGCCGAGCCAGCTGGCAAGATGCGTAATCGGCCCACCGCGTAAAGTGGCCCAGCTGACGAGATTGGCAAAGCCAATGTCATTACCGCCGATGGAGAGAAATACAAAGTCAACATTGCGTTTGAACTGCTGGCCCGGGCAGGTCCACAGGCCTTGTTGTTTTTCGGGTGCTGCTTTGCAGAGCTCGCGCAGGAACCATGATATTTCAGAATCATTGCGGCCGCCGCTGACCGCTTGCACCGTTGCATCAGCAGCTGTTGCATCGCTGCTTTTATATTCGACATAGGCTTGTGGGCCGATCAGGCCCTTTTCTACGGTGGCACCAGAACAAGCATAGCCCAGATAGGTGACAGACCCATGCGGGTTTTCAATTGCCATCTGCAAGGCAGCGCGCAATTGATATGAATAGAGCGAACGGTGGCAGAGCTTATCAAGCCATTGGGCCGAGCCTGAGCTGTCGGCCAGTTTGCGGGCGGGATAAAGATTCTGCACCCGCTTGGCTTCATCAAGCTGCACGGGAATGTCCGGGTTGCCTTCGCCTGAGGCAAAACTGTCACCCAGGCCTAGAACCAACAGGTCCTTCACTTTCACATCAATGCTGATCGGGTTTTCGCCATCGACATTCACCGAAACGGTTGCGCCATCAGGATATGGAATTTTGGCGCGCACGGCTTCATCGCAAGGTGCCTGCTGTTCCGGCGCGTCGCCCACATGCCAATGGCAGAGATATTCAGAAACCAGTTTGCCGCCTTCCAAGGGCTTCAAACTGAGTTCAATTTCATGGGTCGCAGGATTGACATAGGCGTCAACGCCGCCGCAGGCCGCGTGGGTGCGGGTTTTTTCATCATAACAGGTTTGGTCCACAGCTTTGGCGGCCCAGCCCTGCCAGTTGAATTTGCTGCGCAGAATATTGGTGAAGGGAATGCGCCTGTCGTTGAGCACATGCTCGATACCCAGCACTGAACTGTTATAATAGAACATGGCATTGTCTTCGGTGGAGCCATCGCGCGCGGCGATATGCTGGCCATATTGCCGCCAAGCCTGTTCCTGAGCTGCAAAGGCCGCCTCATCCTTGAAGAAGCGAAAGCGATTGGCTACTTTCCAGACGATTTGCACATTGCTGGTGGTGAGCACGTCTGCTTCGGCAGGTGCAAGCCCGGCAATTGTGAACAACAGGAATACCAAGAAAAATCGACGCATCGTTGCCTACACCATATTGCCAGATTCAAAATGCAGCGGCGTCAGCAATACCGCAGTTCCGTCATGCCAGCGAAGGCTGGCATCCCGCTTCTTGAACAGATCAAAGCTGGATTCCCGCCTTCGCGGGAATGACGGACTTGATGGGTAGACTTCATTCCAAACAAAGATGTTCAAAATCAGACGGCAGCTCGGCAGCCCCGGCTCATTTCGCTTTGGGCGAGAGGATCATGATGATCTGGCGGCCTTCGAAACGCGGCTCCATTTCCACCTTGGCGATCTCGGCTGTGTCAGCCTTCACTTTGTTCAAAAGCTTATGGCCCAGTTCCTGATGGTCCATTTCGCGGCCCCGGAAACGCAAAGTCACCTTCACTTTGTCGCCTTCGTCGAAGAAGCGTCTGGCGGCTTTCATTTTCACGTCGTAATCATGATCATCGATCATGGGGCGCAATTTGATTTCTTTGATTTCGATGACGCGCTGTTTCTTGCGGGCTTCAGAAAGGCGCTTTTGTTCCTGGAATTTGAATTTGCCATAGTCGAGGATCTTGGCGACAGGCGGCTTGGCATCGGGTGAGATTTCAACGAGATCGAGGCCTGCTTCATCGGCCATGATCATGGCCTGTCTGGTGGGTACAACACCAACATTGTTGCCTTCGGCATCAATCAAGCGCACTTCGCGCGAGTCAATCCTGTGGTTGATTTTGTGAGCCTCGTCCTTCGGGGCGGGCGCTGTGGCTTGGCGCAGGGGGGCGGGTTTTCTGGGCGGAATGCTCAAGTCGTTCTGATCTCCATTGTTGGTCTGAGGCGGCCTTGCGAATCCGGCCACCCCTTGTTAGCGAGGGGGTTAGACAGCCAAACCGGGGCCTTCGTCAAGGCGCTGAGAGAAATATGGGAGATTGGATGAATCCATGGCACAGGTGATGGTTGATGAGGCCTTGGGCGGGCTGAAGCTGGCCTATCAGATTGACGGTAGCGATGATGCCTTTGGCACCTGTGGCTTTCTGTTTCTGGGCGGATTCAAATCGGACATGTCCGGCAAAAAAGCCGAGGCGCTGGCCGAGCTGGCGCGCAGCACGCGGCGTCAGGCCTTGCGCTTTGATTATTCCGGCCATGGCCAATCTGGCGGCCAATTCACCGATGGCACGATCAGCGCGTGGCTGGAACAGGCCACGCATATGTTTTTGGCGCATACGCGTTCAAAGGTTGTGGTCGTCGGCTCCTCCATGGGCGGTTGGCTGGCACTGCTTTTGGCGCGGCGGCTGAAGCTTGAAAGCCCGCAGGCGTTTCGGCGGCTGGCGGGGCTGGTGTTGCTGGCGCCTGCCGCAGACATGACGCAAGATTTAATGTGGGACAGGTTTGATGAGACGGCGCGCCGCCAATTGCGCGAGCATGGGCTTTATCTGGACCCCTCTGCCTATGGCGCGCCTTATGAGATCACCGCCAGCCTCTTGGCGGATGGCGAGAAGCATTTGCTTTTACGCGACGGCCTGGCGCTTTCGGTCCCAGTGCGCATCCTGCAAGGCACGAATGATGCCGAGGTGCCGCCCACCCACGCGCTGAAAACTTTAGAGGCTCTGGGCGGGCCAGATGTGACGCTAACATTGATCAAGGGTGGCGATCATCGTTTGTCCACACCGGGGCAATTGAAGCTGCTCTGCGAGGTGGCGCTTAATCTGGCGGAGCGTGCAGATGGGGTGAATTTTTAAGAATGGCTTCGAGGCCTTCGCGGTAACTGGGATAGCGCAGTTGATAACCCAGCTCTTGCTTCATGCGCTGGTTTGAGACGCGTTTGGACTCATCATAAAAGCTCAGCGCCATGGGCGAAAGATTAGCCTCCGCGATCGGTATTTCGGGCGGCGGTGAAATGCCCAGCAGTTTGGCGGCATAGGTGATCACATCTTGCGGCGGGCAAGGCTCATCATCGGCTACGTTATAGATGCGGCCCGGATTGGGCTTGGCGATGGACGCGCCCAGCAGGCCCGCAATATCTTCAACATGAATGCGACTAAAAATCTGGCCGGGTTTGATCACGCGTTTGGCTTTGCCTTCACGCAAGGTATCAAGCGCATTGCGGCCCGGGCCATAAATGCCGGGCAAGCGGAAGATATGTGCGCCGCGCTGCAACCAGCCTTGCTCTGCCAGCATGCGCCGCGTTCCACGCTCGGACACGGGAGAAAGCGCAGAATCTTCACCAACCCAGCCACCGGCACGATCGCCGTAGACGCCGGTGGTGGAGAGATAGGCGATCCAACTGAAATGGCGGATAAGCTCTCCCATGAATCTCGGAATTACAGGATCTCCGTTTGCGTCTGGTGGCACGGACGACAAGATATGGGTTACACCACTGGGAATAGATTTAAGCATCCCAAAAGGCAACGCATTCACCCCCAGCAGGCGCATTTCATTTAACCGCGTTGGATTGCGTGTCGTTCCACTCACCCGCCAGCCGAGAGGCATGAGTTCGCCGGCCAGAACTTCAGCCGTGTAACCAAAACCAAAACAGAGCAAATGGTTCATACCTGCAATTCCTTGATTGCCCAAGAGGCAGCTTCGCTGATCAGGGCTGATGGCTCTTGTGCGAGTTGTTGAAGTGCTGGCACCAAAGTCTGGTCTCCGCTGTTGCCCGCAGCAATCAAACAATTGCGAATGAAACGTTCACGGCCAATGCGTTTGACGGGTGAGCCTGAAAAATATTTTCTGAAAGCTGCATCGTCTAATGCCAGAAGTTCTTTCAATGAGGGCGCGACGAGATCGGCTCGCGCTTGTAATTTTGCCTCGCTGGCTTGTTGCGCAAACTTGTTCCACGGGCATATCCCCAAGCAATCATCGCAGCCATATATCCGGTTGCCTATGGCTTTGCGAAATTCATGGGGGATTTCGCCCTTGTGCTCAATGGTGAGATAAGAAATGCAGCGGCGTGCATCAATCTGGCGGGGGCCAGTGAAAGCCTTCGTCGGGCAAATATCGAGACAGGCGCGGCAGGTGCCGCAGTGATCAACTTCCGGGGTGTCATGAGGCAGCTCCACGTCGGTGAGGATCACGCCGAGGAAGAACCACGAGCCCAATTCGCGCGAGACAAGATTGGTGTGTTTGCCCTGCCAGCCGAGGCCCGCCAAGGCAGCCAGTGGCTTTTCCATCAAGGGCGCTGTGTCTACAAACACTTTTACTTGTGCTGAAGCTTCCTTGGCAAACCAACCCGCGAGGCGTTTTAATTTGGGCTTAATCACATCGTGGTAATCACGGTGCAAAGCATAGGTCGAAATGACGCCGATGGATTTATCTTCGAGCCGCGCGAAAACATCAAGGCCCTGCCCGTAATTCATCGCCAGCACGATGGCGGATTTGGCTTGCGGCCACATCACATCGGGCGACGCACGGCGGGTTTGCGTGTCCACCATCCAGCCCATATCGCCATGGTGGCCTGCATCAACAAAAGCGGTGAGGTGATCTGCAATTTCTGTCGGCAACTTCACCGCTGTGATGCCGATGGCATTGAAGCCTTCGGTCATGGCCTGCGTCTTCAGTGTACGGACGAAATCAGAAATCAAGATCGGCATAGGAGGCCGAGGGTGGCTTTCCAGCCACAGTGTCACCCAGCAACCCACGGAACGATGGGCGGGACTTAATCCTTTGATACCAGCTCTTGGCCACGGGCACTTCGGCCCACTTAATATCGCCGATATAGTCAATGGCCGAGAGATGCGCTGCGGCGGCGAGGTCCGCCAATGTGAGTTCCTCTCCCGCCAGCCAAGAGCGCTCTTCCACCAGCCAGGCGAGATAATCGAGATGGGGTTTCAGATTTTGCAGCGCCGCGCGCACGCGGGCCATGTCAGGTGCTGTTGACCCTTGCATGAAGCGCTTCACCACTTTTTCAGTAAGCAAAGGCTCTGATACTTCAGTATAAAATTTCACATCAAACCACGCCACAAGCCTGCGGATTTCGGCGCGGGCCACGGCATTGCCCGGCAGCAGGGACTTCGCGTCGTCACGCTCTTCGAGATATTCGCCCAAGGCTTCTACACCGCAAATGGCCGTGCCCTGCTCTTCGACCAAGACTGGCAGGAGGCCGGACGGGTTATGAGCGCGCAAAACTTGGCTGGGGGACCAGGGCCGCTCATCCACCAATGTCACCGTCTCGCCCTTCTCGGCGAGGCTGAGGCGGATGCGGCGGCTATAGGGGTCAAGTGTAAAATGATGAAGTTTGGGCATGTTGTGAGCGGTTGTATCACGAAATTTTAATTGTTGCGCACCATTCATGGGGCAGGTTTTCGCCTATAAGGCGGCGGCCCAAGCCCGGCAAGCGATTCTCACTGGGCAAACGAAGGACGGGAGCGATATGTCATTTCTTCAAATCATCGTTTTGGCTTTAATCCAGGGCATTACGGAATATCTGCCGATCTCATCGTCTGGACATTCTATTTTGGTGCCGGCGCTGACAGGATGGCCCGACCAAGGCGTGTTGGTGGACGCGATCACCAATCTTGGCACTTTGGCGGCCACAACGATTTATTTCTGGCGCGATGTGCTCACCATGCTGCAAGGCTTGGTCGATGTGGTGAAACGCCAATCGACTGCGGCTTCGCGCTTGGTGATCAATGTGATTGTGGCGACGATCCCGGTTTTGATCCTCGGCCTGTTTTTCCATTTCACCAAACTTGATGAACAGCTGCGCTCGGCCACTGTTGTGGCCTTCAACGCTGTGCTGTTTGGCATTCTGCTTTATACGGGTGACGCCTTTGGCCTGAGCCGCAACAAGGTTTCTGACATTACGCCTAAGACGGCGTTGTTTTATGGCCTGGCACAAATGCTCTCGCTCAACCCCGGCACCAGCCGTTCTGGCGTGACGATGACGGCGGGGCGCTTTATGGGGTACGCGCGTTCGGAAGCCGCACGATTTGCATTTTTGATGTCGATCCCGGCCAATGCGGCGGGTTCGGTGGTGAAAATTGGCGACGCCTTGAAAACCCACCAGCATATTTCACTCGACATGATCATTTGCGGTGTGTTGACCTTTTTTATCGGTCTGGCCACCATCCATTATCTGATGCGCTTTATCCGCAATCACTCGTTCTTGCCGTTTGCGGTTTACCGCGTGATCCTCGGTGCCTCGCTTTTGGGCCTGATTTATTCAGGCATGCAGTTCGGCGCGGTGCATTAAGGGCTTTCAGTTTCCTATTTG
>JAYWAB010000096.1:0-7018 GCA_043782835.1 Aestuariivirga sp. | reverse complement strand
ATGATCACGCTTGCGTGAATCACAGTGCGGCCTCATCTTGCCCCCGGACGGAGAAGGTTTGGGGTGACCATGCGGAAACTGATCTGTACACTGATCATGGGAGTGGCTTTGCTTGGCCCTCCGGCACAGGCCAGCGGCTGTGCTGCTGAAGGCACTGTGCAAAGTGCGGCTTCGGCCTTCATGGTGGCTGCGCGGCACGGCTCTGCGCAAGGCTTTTCATCGGCTGCGGCGCGCTATACGGATTTGCGGCGCTTGGCGATGTTTGCACTGGGGCCTTATCGGCGTGACTTGCCTTCGGAAATGGAAGGCCATTATATTTCATTGGCACGTGGTTTTATGGGTCGGTTCATGGCCAGTCACTCTTCTGGGCTTTCAGGTGGAGCGATAACGATTACGTCGTGCAGCGTCAGCAATGGCAATACCACCGTGGCGGGGCGGTTGAATTCGGGCAGTTCGGTTGTCTTTCGGCTGGCCGCAAACGAGCGTATTGAAGATGTGAGTGTGTCTGGCATATCAATTGCGCAGGCCCTGCGCAGCAAATTCACCGGCGTTATCCGTGACAATGGCGGTGATATTAACGCCTTAATCAGTTATTTGGAACAATGAGTTGTTGGCGTGTTAGGGCGGGATTTTAGCGTCCTCAATTCTGCCACAAGTGAAAAGCAATTCACGAAAAACATGGGATCGAAAATGAAATCAACACATCTTGCTGCAGCGCTTCTGGCGCTTTCACTTTCGGCCTGCACTTCCGATCCCTTCACAGGCGACCAGCAGGTTTCAAAAACGGCCATTGGCGTTGGTGCCGGGGCTGGCGTTGGTGCGATTGCCGGTGCCATCATCGGTTCGGCGGTGAGTGCTGATGCGCGCAAGGCTGCGCTGATTGGTGCCGGGCTTGGCGCGCTGACCGGCGGCGGAATTGGCCTTTATATGGATAACCAGGAAGCCAAGCTGCGCAAGCAATTGCAGGGCACGGGGATTTCGGTGACGCGGGTTGGCGATTCCATTGTTCTCAACATGCCTTCCAATGTGACTTTCGCGACCAACCAGTCGGATGTTAAGCCACAGTTTTATGATACGCTGAATTCAGTGTCTCTGGTCTTCAAGGAATATAAGCAAACTTTGATCAATGTGGTGGGCCATACGGATTCCTCCGGCGATGCCAATGCCAATTATGATCTTTCGCGTCGGCGAGCAGCTTCTGTGGCGCAGTATCTTTCGGCCCAGCAGTTGGACCCGAACCGCTTCTCGGTTGAAGGCCACGGCGCCAATGATCCCATCGCTTCCAATGCCACGGCTTCGGGCAAGGCGCAGAATCGCCGCGTTGAAATCACCATTCTGCCTTTGACCTGATTTTGAGCGAGGTGCGCTTTACAGTTTCCTTCGGCGGCCTCACGCATGAGAGGGCCTTTGAGGTGATGGACCTGCTTGAGGGCGATTTCCGTCTTGACGCGCTGGCCGTCAGCATCAACGAAATCGATGAGATGCGCGCCTTGTGGGAAACTGTTGCATGGTTTGCCACGGAAGTTGAAGCGCATGAGGCTTCTCGATTGATCGCCCTGCCCCATGTGACGATTGGCCCGGTGCCGAACCGCGATTGGGTGCGTGAATCCTTGGCGGGCCTCGGCCCTGTGTCGGCCGGGCGGTTTCATCTCCATGGCTCGCATGATCGTGGCATTCAACACAGTGGCGTCGTATTGGAGATTGATGCGGGCACGGCCTTTGGCACGGGACATCATGGGACGACTTTGGGCTGTCTTCTTGCTTTGGATGAGATTGTGAAGCGGCGGCGGCCTCGGCGTATTCTTGACCTTGGCACGGGCACAGGCGTTCTCGGGCTGGCTGCCGCCAAGCATTTGAAGCGGCCGGTTCTGGCCACGGATATCGATCCGGTGGCAGTTGGCGTTGCCATAGACAATGCACGGCGCAATGGCGCTTTGCCATGGTTCAAAGGCTGCACGGCGGCGGGGCTGCATCACATTGCCATTCAGCGCGCAGCACCTTTTGATTTGATTTTTGCCAATATTTTGGCACGGCCTTTGGCCTCGCTCGCACCCGGCCTTGCCAAAATGCTGAGCCCCGGCGGGCAGCTCATTCTTTCCGGCCTGACTGTTGATCAATTGCGCTGGATCAAAGCCTGCTATGTCAATCAAGGGCTGGTGGTGGCACAGGTGATCCAGATCGGCAATTGGATTGCGCTGGTGATGGGCTGCAAAAGGTCACAAAAAACATAAAAGCCGCGCACTTCGTTTCAAAGCGACGGGGCTTGGATATTTACAGAATGCTTAGCCGTGCTTGGCCCAGACGCGCGAATGAATATCACCACGCGACATGCCGATATCGGCCAGGAGACGATCATCAAGTTTGTGCAATTGGCGCACGGCCCGTGTGCCCGCCACAAGGTTCTTCATCCGCAGCATAAGACCCGGCGATGCGCCAAAACCCGCATTGCGCACTGTTGCCCGGTCTAAACTTATCAACGTCATCTTACTCTCCAAAATATTGCAACGCACACATTAACATGCAACAGACGCATAACATTCGTTTCTTGCTATTTTTGATCAATATTCAATAATTACAGCAATATTATGACGGCTACCGTCTCGTTTCTAAGGCTTTCTCTGGTCCAGAGGTGTTAAAATAGCGTTAATTCCTACTCAGTCATGCATATTTAGCAACTCTTATCTCGCAACTGCGTTATCGCCTATTCGATTTTGTAAAGTGGATGTCGAACGAAGTTGTGCAAGCGTGCTAAGAGGGGCCAAAATCAATAATCGTTGAGGAATATGATGATCCCTTCCAGCCCGGCTGCCAAATTGTCTCACCTCCGCGTGGTCCTGAAAGCGCAAAAACTTGCGGGCTTTGTGGTGCCGCGGCAGGATGAATTTCAGGGTGAATATGTGGCGGCCTATGCCGAAAGGCTCAAATGGCTCACGGGGTTTTCCGGCTCTTGGGGCACAGCCATTGTTTTGGCACGCAAAGCGGCGCTGTTTGTGGATGGGCGCTATACCACGCAGGTTCGCAAAGAAGTGAGCGCCAAAGCGTTTTCATTTCATCATCTGATGGACGCGCCGCCGCAAGCTTGGTTGAAGACTCAGCTCAAGAAAGGCGATGTCTTGGGTTTTGACCCGTCGCTTCTGACCGTGGCCGAAGCGCGACGTTATGCGCAGGCCTGTGCCGAGGTGGGGGCCAAGTTTATGCCCGTGTCCAAGAACCTTGTTGATTTGATTTGGCAAGACCAGCCCACACGTTCGCAAAAGCCTTTGTTTGTGCAGCCCCTCAAGTTTGCGGGCAAGACAGCCAAGGCCAAGCTCAATGATATTGGCACGGAATTGAAGAAGAGCCGAAGCGAAGCTGTGTTCATCGCGGAGCCATCTTCTGTCGCGTGGCTATTTAATCTGCGCGGAAGCGATGTGCCGTTCACACCGGTGGTTCTGGCTTATGCTCTGGTGCACCAGAAGGCCAAGGCGGAGTTATTCATTGAAGAAGAACGTTTGCCCCCCGATGTGAGAAAAGCGCTGCGGCCGATTGCTGATGTTTACGCGCCTGCCCTTTTGGTGCAGCGGTTGAAAAAACTGTCGCGCAAGAAAATTGTGCTGGATGAAAATTCCGCGCCCGAAAAAGTGCGGCAGATTTTAGTATCTGCCAAGGCGCTGGTCAGTTTTGCTGCTGATCCCTGCACGATGCCTAAAGCACAGAAGAATGTGGTTGAAGCCCAAGGTGCACGTGATGCGCAGATTCGTGACGGCGCGGCGCTGTCAAACTTCCTGCATTGGTTTTCGGTTGCGGCGCCGCTGGGCCAACTAACTGAGGCTGATGCGGCGGCAAAGTTGAAAGCCTTTCGGCAAGCGACCGGGGTTCTGGTTGATCTCTCGTTCGAAACCATTCCAGCATCTGGCCCCAATGCTGCCATTCCGCATTATCATTTACCGCCGGGCGCTGGCCGCAAGATCAATATAGATGAAATTTTCCTGATTGATTCAGGCGGGCAATACCGTGACGGCACAACGGATGTGACGCGCACGGTCATCATCGGCAAACCGACAGAAGAAATGAAAGACCGTTTCACCCGTGTGCTGAAAGGCATGATAGCGCTTTCATTGCTGCGCTTTCCCGTGGGCACAACCGGTGCCCATATTGATGCTTTGGCGCGGGCAAATCTCTGGGCGGCTGGTTTGGATTTTGATCACGGCACAGGGCACGGTGTGGGCAGTTTCTTGTCAGTGCATGAAGGGCCTGCGCGGATTTCTAAGGCAAGCCACGTGGCGCTGAAGCCTGGGATGATTTTATCCAATGAGCCCGGTTATTATAAGCCCGGCCACTTTGGTATTCGCATTGAGAATTTGCTGTTGGTGGAAGACGCCAAAGCCATCGAGGGCGGCGAGCGCAAGATGATGGGATTTGAGACGTTGACGTTCGCGCCGATTGATCGTGCATTGATTGAAACAAAATTGCTCACCCGCGACGAGTTACATTGGCTGGATCAATATCATGCTCTGGTGTTGAACAAGCTTGGCCCTTTGATGGAAGGCGTGGCGTTGGCTTGGTTGCGGGAGGTTTGCTTGCCCTTCACGCATGGTGCGTCTCAACTTGTCGGTCTGCCGAACAACGCGGCGTAGAGCTTCTTGTCGCGGCCATAAACGTCGGTGCGGAATTCGATGCCGTTTTCGCTGGAGAAGGCCGTGGCATAAACCAGATGGACGGGAACGGGTTTGGGTAGATCGACGCGTTGGTTTTGCCCGCCCGCCCAGGCCGCATCCACTGCTGCCTTGTCCATGCCGACGCGTTGTAACATCGCATAGGCCAGTTCGTCCGGTTGTGAGAGGCGGATGCAGCCGTGGCTGAAGGCGCGTGTGGTGTTGAAGAATTTGTCTTTGGCAGGTGTGTCATGTAGGTAAATGTTAAATCGGTTGGGCAGCATGAATTTCACTTTGCCAAGGGCATTCTTCGGTCCTGGCTTTTGGCGGAAGGTGAAGGGGAATGGGCTCGTGGCACTATATTGCGCCCAATTGACGGAACTCCAGTCAGCCAGTTTGCCGCCAGCATAAAGTTCAAACTCTTCGGCATAGGCATTGGGGTTGGCTTGCAACTTCGGCAACATTTCACCCGTGGCAATATTATACGGCACCGTCCAATAGGGATTGAGTTCAATATATTGCATGGCGCCGGAAAACTCTGGCGTTTGGGTGGCCACGGCGCCGACCACAACATTCATCCGGTCCACCACAGTATTGGCGATCACATGTTCCAACTCAAAGCCCGCGATGTTGATGAGGAAATGTTCATCGCCCAAGTTGTCCGGCATCCAGCGCCAACGTTCCATGTTGATGATGATCTGTTTCTGACGCTCTTGGGGCGAGACATTCATGGCAATGATGGTTTGTTTTCCGAGAAGACCTTTGGCTTCAAGCCCGTGGCGGATTTGGAATTTGACTACAGCGGCGGCGAGCGCCTTATCATAACTGGCCGAAGCGCCATCAGCGCCCTCAAAATCACCTGTTAGTGTGAGAAGGCGACGAATTTCTGGCACACGCGGATCATTGCCGCCGGGCGTGGTTGAAGGCCCTGCCCCAATCACTGGCCACGCGAGGCCTTGATTGATCGCGTCCGTATAGAGTTTGAGCATTTTCTTCAGGGCTTGATAGTGTGGATTTTTGGATTCAAAGCTGTTGAGGAATTTATTGGTGTCCGCCGATCGGCTCATATCGGTGATCAAACGCAATTCATCGACGGTTTTGGGATTGCGGAAAAGATTGGGATCGACCTTCTGGGGTGTGACACGGCCGATCTTGATGTCGGTGGCATAAGCGACAAAAAATGCCGTGAAATAGAGTTCGGCCTTGGCAGCCTCTGCGGCATCGCCAGTTTGGGCGGCGGCTTTCATGAGCTGCAATGTTTCCAGCGGATAGTCCTTACCGTTCAAGCCATCATAGGTGGCATTGCCGACCCTGGCGATAAACTGATCCATGCGGGCTGTGCCCACCCAATAGGCGGCGGCGTGATTGGTGACATAATGGGCAGTGAGTGCCGCCCGCAGGCGTTCAATCGGCAGTTCCAAGCGCTGGCCGCTGCTGAGCAAGCTTGCCACTTGGCCCTGCACTGCGTTTGCGTCTTGGGCCAACCCTGGCTGTGCCCAACACCAAAACAAAACGAAAAACAGGGCCTGAATGAATTGACGCATGAACTGCCTCTCCCGACTCGCGGATAGTCTATCACACGTTGAGCAAAAGGAATTCACGCTCCCAAGACGAAATGGTGCGGCGGAAATGCTGCATCTCTTGATACTTCACATCATTATAGGCTTCACAGAATTGTTCGCCCAAAATCTGCCGGAACACTTTGGTATAAGAAAGCTTGTCCAATGCTTCATCAAGGCTGATGGGCAGCGTGTGGGCATAACGATAGGCCGAGCCTGTGACAGGTTCAGAGGGTTTCACTTTTTCCGTCATGCCCAGATAGCCTGCCGCCAGCGACGCCGCGAACGCGAGATAGGGATTTGAATCGGCTCCGGGCACACGGTTTTCGACGCGTAGGTTCGCAGCGTCGGATGCAGGGACACGCAGCGAAACCGTGCGGTTGTCGATGGCCCAGTGGACATTGGTCGGGGCATCTGAATCCGGCACCAAACGGCGATAAGAATTGACGTTGGGTGCCAACAGCGGCAGGGCGGCCGCCATATAGCGTTGCATGCCGCCGATATGATTGAGGAAGAGCTTGGAGGGTTTTCCATCGCGGCCCGCAAAAATTGTCTTGCCGGTTTTGAGATCGAGTACTGATTGATGGATATGCATCGAAGAGCCCGGCTCATTTTCATGGGGCTTGGCCATGAAGGTGGCGTAGACATCATGTTTCAAAGCCGCTTGGCGCACGGTACGTTTGAAAAGGAACACCTGATCGGCCAGTTCCAACGGATCGCCATGATTGAAGTTGATCTCCAACTGGGCTGGGCCTGCTTCATGCGAGAGCGTATCGACATCCAACTCCTGGGCTTCGCACCAATCATAAATATCTTCGACGATCG
>JAYWAB010000095.1:0-26009 GCA_043782835.1 Aestuariivirga sp. | reverse complement strand
CGCAGTAGCGGAAAGACTAGCCGCCACCCTGATGAAAGCGCTTGCATCTCAAGTTTCGGTTCTCCCTGTCTCTGTTCGGCGTCAATATCGCCTTCCTGCTCTATTTCATCAAAAAGATCCGACATCAGGATTTCTTTTTTCGGCGAACAGCACCCCTTTTTGCGCCCACCTTTGAGGGTGAGGCAGCGCGGTTCTTTGAATAGAAACAAAATCGCATCGCTTCAGCATCGGGATACCACGGCGATCCGCCCTCATTCGCCTCGACTTCAATTTTCCAGCAGCGGGCGACAATTTCCGGACTGCAAGTTGCGATATTAAAACCATGGCGGATGAATCGCTCCGACCAGTCCCACAAAGTAGTCAATGTCGCCACGCCTTCAAACAATTCATGTTCTTCGATAATCGCGGGGCGCATGTCGGACGTGATACTACCAAAGAAAATGCCGACCTTGCATACCCTGTAAAGTTCGCGGATGGCGGCGTCGAGATCCTCCCCCGTCAGGTAGCACAGGCAGGTTTCATAGATAAAATCGAAGCTGTTGTCTTTGAATGGCAGTTTCCTCACATCGCCAAGAATGTTTTTCTTCTTATAGGCTTTTGGCGTTTTGGCGTGGACATAAGCGCTATTTTCAACGCCCCAGGCATCAATGCCGATATCTTCAAATCGCGCTAGGGTGAGACCGTTGGCGCTGCCACAATCCAGAAGTTTGTAGGGGGGCTTTCGGCTCCAGACGGCCTTGATGAGATCGCGCACATAATACTCGTCAAAATATTCATCAAGCGACTCTTCGTAGCTGCGGGTGCCGTCATAAAGATCATGATAGATGGTCCCGAGTTGGCCATCATCGCCGATCAAATGGTTTGGTGTTTCATCGCCAACGTATTTCAGCCGTCGCAACCGGGTGAGCAGCAGATCACTGACATAGTCCGCTGAATCGAAAACGCCATTCAAAGTTGAATCAAACAGATAGTCTCCCACCAGATAGAGGTTTGGAAATGCAGCCGCATCCGGCTGGTGCCTTTCGCGAAGCGGCAAAACAGGGTTTCCGCCAGGAAGCGCATTGATGGCACCACTCCAGCGGTGAACTTTGACCTCCAAAGCCAGTGACCGCCCTTGCGCCAAAGCAGGCGGCAAGCTTTCCAATGCTAATTTCAGGAGTTGACTGTCCTCCAGATTGCTGAGCACCATCGCGTCATTGCCTGAGATCAACCAGCTGAGCACACCATAGTCACCGCTCGGGTGGCGCTGCCCCTCGTCATAGATACAGCAGCCGCCAAAGGCATCGCTCATGAAATACGCGCCCGAAATTTTCAGCCGCCAGAACGGCTTTTGAAACAGCACACAAACTCGCAAATAGTGCGCTGGGCGATCGTAAGCCGCGAGATGGCTCCCCATGGCGTTGCGCAGCTCGGCTGTTCTCCATTCGATACGTTCCAGATGATGGTTGGGCAAGGCTAGGACGACGATGTCAAATTCCTCTTCGCTTACAACAGCGTTGTTTTTGACGCCCAATTTGAAAGCCCCCGCGCCTGAGGGAGAAAGCGCCAAAACTTCCGTATCCAAGCGAATGTCTGCAGAGACGCGTTCTTCAAGTTCAACCACCAAGCGCTGATTTCCACCGTTGATGGAATAGAGCCGCATGTAGGCGGGATGATCCATAAGAATGTTTTTCAGGCCATCGAGTGCAGTCGTGAGATGCGGTTCTGAGGCTACGTCACTGTGGGCAATAATCTCCACATATCGACGGACATTCTCATCGCGCAACCCATCGAGAAGTGCGGTGTAGCTTTTGTTGGCCAGTGGATGGGCATTGTCCGTTGTCCAAAGCCCCTCGTAGTAGTCTGTGGGTGAGAGTTGTTGCGAGCAGTATTTGTAGAATTCTAACAATTCCTTCAATGCATCGGTGCCAAAGTCACGGCCAAAATCCATTTCAGTTCGCAAGATGCGGCCTTTGAATATGACTGCACGACCATGCATGGGCGTGGTTTCAAAACCGAATTCCTTGATCAACTCGTACAATGGATCTGGCCCAATGCGAGAATAGTCATAAAGTTCGGCCAGGCCCGCCTCATAGGACACTGGAGCTTTCTCAAACTGCTTGGTTTGGACCTTACCACCAAGTTTAAATGACGCGTCAAAGATGGATACCTTGGCGACATCGTTGTGGAACTCATCGAGGAGATAGCTGGTCAGCAGCCCGCCCGGCCCCCCTCCCACGATCGCGATCCGTATCATCCGTCCCTCAAAAACAACCAAACAAGTTTCACTTGAACAGGCACGAAGCCAAAATGCAAGGTCTGTGAAAAGAAAACTGCCTGCGTGCTGAAGGGACCTTTTCTGTAACGTTCAACCGGCTATTTCTGACTGTGTAGGCTGCTGCGACAAACCTAGAGCGGAAAGTCGCAGTGGCCTTCGGCATTCTTTATTTAAATACTTCGCATGTGCGATAGCTTCTGGCGCGGAAAAAACTCTTCAAAGCCAGTGATGCACGACGGTCATTGTTGGATCTACCACAATTTCAATTCCATGCCGACGCTGGTGAAACTTGTTGATTTGGGTTTTTACGAACCAATATCAATCAACACTTTTCCTCCCTCGACTTTGACTGGATAGGTTTTGAGGTTAACGCAGACGGGAGCACCCTTGGCAGCGCCAGTGCGATAGTCAAAACGGCCGTTGTGTTTCGGGCATTCGATAATATTTTCCATAACCAACCCATCGGCAAGATGGATTTTTTCATGCGTACACAATCCGTCGGTCGCAAAATATTTATCGTCAGGTGAACGAAATATCGCAAAGGTCTGGCCTTTGTGGTCAAAGCGCCTCACATTTTCTTCGGCAATTTCATCTTTGCCAAAAACTTCTATCCAATAACTCACACTATCGCTCCATTTCAGTCAAAGAAATCAACCTTATCACTTCAAGTAAAACACTTCATCCAAAGCAATCGCCACAGGCGTCCCATCAGAGTTATGACGCATAATATCCTTCATATGGTCCCACCATTTTTGCATCACGGGATGTTTGGAAAGATCATCCATCGTATGATTATCGGACCGCTCAAGGTAGCCAAACAGTACATTGGTTTCACGGTCCAGATGAATTGAATAGTTGCTGATGCCTGACAACACCAAAAGTTCCGCAAGCTTTGGCCAGATTTCATCGTGGCGCTTCTTGTACTCAGCCATCATGCCAGGATTTAAAAACATTTTGAAAACATAGCGTTGCATTGCCACTACCTCATTTGGACGGCGTTCTATTATTCAGCTTCTCAAAAAGATTGGGCAGTAAAACGGACGAAATGAGCAGGAGGCCAATGACGGCAGTTTGAATATGTCCCGTGATATTAAGAAGCGCCATGCCATTGCGCAAATTCAAAACAATCAGGATCGACAATAAAACGCCAAGCATGGAACCCTTGCCACCAAAAATACTGACGCCACCTAAAAGAACCATGGTGATAATATCCAGTTCAAAACCCGTGGCGGCATCGCCGCGCACCGAGGCCAGACGCGCCGCATAAAACAATCCGGCCAATGCTGAGACAACGCCGGACATCACAAACAAAATGCCGCGAATTCTTGCAACATTCACACCGGAATAGCGCGCCACTTCGGCATTGTTGCCAATCACAAAAACTTGCCGCCCAAAGCCCGTGCGATGAAGCACGATGCTGAGCGCAATGAACATCAGGACAAAGATTACAAAAGCCAACGGGAACGGCCCAATGAATCCATCGCGCCCCAAGGAATTAACCCATTCAGGAAAATCTCCAATGCCTTTGTCTTCCAATAGCACGCGCGCCAATCCGCGAAAGCCAATCAACGCCGCCAGCGTCACCACGAGCGAGGGAATGCGAATATAGGCAATCCAAAATGCATTGATAGCACCTGCCACGGCGCCGACAGCCAGGCAGTTCAAAATCGCAAATCCTGAAGGCATTCCGTTATGGACCTGATATGCAAATGCGCAAGCAGATAGCCCCATGACTGACGCAACCGATAAATCAATTTCTGCGATGATAATGATGAAGGTCATCGACAAAGCAACAATGATCTTTTCATTGGAAAGTTGGAAGAGGTTGATCTGGTTTTGAAGCGTCAAAAACTGCGGCGCAAGAATGATATTCGCAGTCAACGTGATTGCGAGAATGACGAAAAGCAATCCTTCCCAACCTCTAAGGAAAGATGGAATTTGCAATTTTGCGGCTTGGGAACTGGCGCTCATGTTCACAAGGTCTTCTCCGTCACTGACGGGGCCGTAGCGGGCGAAAGCACATTTTTCCGCCGCATCCGCGCAAATGAGCGCGCCATGAAGGTATCAGCCGCAACCGCCGTCATGATCAACATGCCAAGCAATGCATCGCGCCAGAACTCACTAACCACTGCCCAGCGCGTCAAGCTATTGTCGATGGTGTCAACAAGAACCGTTCCAAGCAGCACACCCAAAATTGTGCCCGATCCGCCGAAAATATTAACCCCGCCCACGACGACCGCCGCTATTGATTTCAACTCAAACCCGAGCCCTGCCACGACGGTAATGTTACCAAACTTTGCCAAAAATATAAGGCCCGATAAACCCGCCAAAACACCGCTCAAAACAAAAGCCATGAACACAACGCGCTTTGCGTTGATGCCAGACATAACTGCTGCATCAGGATTTGAACCCACGGCATAGAGCCGCCGGGCAAAACGCGATTTTGAAAGCGCAATGCCAAATATCAGCGCAGCAACCAGCGAGATCACTACCATGGCGCGCACTTCAAATGCGCCTATTGAGAACAATACAGCTTGCGGAAAATCAATGACCCAATGCGGCAGGCTTTCCGTGGTAATCGTGCGAGCGCCTGAATATTCAACAAGAAAAGTGCGGTAGAGCGCCAGCGTACCAAGGGTTGTGATGATCGACGGCACGCGCCCATATGCCACCAACGCCCCGTTGATTGCGCCAAAGAACGCGCCCAACAATAATGCCAACATCAGGGTTGAGAAGGGATCGAGAGCCTGGTGCCTGCCAAGAAAATCACCAGTCAGATAAGCCACAATGCCAACCATCGAGCCGACGGAAAGATCAACATTGCGGGTGATCACCACGAGGGCTTGTCCAATCGCAATCGGCAAAATTACCGCCGCACTCGTCGCAATCCGGTTGAGCATTCGAGGCGAAAGATAACTATCGATCTGAGACGCGAAGAACAGAGCTACCAGTGCCAAAACAAGCGCCAACGCCAAAACCCGCAAGGATTGTGGTTGAAGTTGGCGAAGAAAAATTCTCATGATGCCAGTGCCATCGCACTTGGCTGGCCAGTGGCGAGAGCCATCACATTTTCCTGAGTCGCGCTTTCAATGTTGAATATGCCCATCTGGTGCCCCTCGCGCATAACAAGAATGCGATCAGCCAGCGCTAAAACTTCCGGCAGGTCGGAAGAAATCACGATGATGGCGACGCCACTTTTGGCAAGTTCGCGAATGATGTTGTGAACTTCTGCTTTTGCGCCCACGTCGACGCCCCTGGTTGGTTCATCAAAAATCAGAATGCGCGGTTTGGTTTCGAGCCATTTTGCCAACATTACTTTCTGTTGATTGCCGCCGGAAAGTTTGCCTACGTCAATATCTGTGTTAGGTGAGCGGATAGCCAATCGTGTGCGGTAGCCTTCGGCCATTTCGTGTTCGGCTTTGCTGTCAATGATACCAAAGCACAGCAAAAATTTCTTCAAACTTGGCAATGACGTATTTGCAAAAATAGGCATCGTCATGGCGAGGCCCAGCTTTCGACGGTCCTCAGAAACATAAGCAATGCCCAGTTCCATCGCTTGCTTCGGCGTATTGATTACGCGGGATATTCCAGCGATTTCAATCGAACCCGTTTGGGCTGGCTCAACTCCAAAAAGCGCCAAGCAAATATCGGTCCGCTTAGAACCGATCAGCCCCGCAAAACACAATACTTCACCGCCATGGAGATCAAAAGTAATGCTCTCAAACACGCCACTGCGTCCGAGATTTTTGACCGCAAGTCGTATCTCGCCATGGGCGTTTGCAGAAGTTTTGATGGCAAATTGATCAACCGCACGTCCGACCATATCGCGGATCATACTAGCCTGCGTAACTTTGCTGACAGGATTTGTCGAAATATGTTTGCCGTCGCGCAGAACTGTCACCCGGTCAGCAATACGGAAAACCTCATCCAATCTGTGACTAATATAAATGATAGCCACGCCACGTTCTTTCAATGCCGCAGCAATCGCCATCAGCCGGTCAACCTCATGGGCCGACAAGGAAGCAGTGGGTTCATCCATGATGAGCACTTTTACGTTCAGGCTCAGTGCCCGAGCAATTTCAACTGTCTGTTGTTCTGCAAGCGTCAACCCGCTGGCGGCGCGCCTCACATTCAACGTAACTCCAATACGATCAATGAGTTCCTGCGCGTCTGCATAAAGTTTGCGCCAATTCATCACAGCGCCAAGTTGTCGGTGACTGATGAATATATTTTCGGCGACGTCAAGATCTGGAAACACCATCGGTTCCTGAAAAATTGCCGCAATACCAAGTTGCTGCGCAACGTGCGTGTTCAGAATTACGACTGACTTATCGTCAACCCAAATCTCGCCACTATCTGGTTGATGCACGCCTGTGATAATTTTTATCAGAGTGGATTTACCTGCACCATTCTCACCAACAATCGCATGAATTTCGCCCGGCAAAATTCGCAACGACATATCAGAGAGTGCTGCGGTTTGGGCAAAACTCTTTGACACGTGGCGAAGTTCAAGACAGGGCTGGTTTGAAGAAGCCTGGGACACGGGCGATGACCTAAAGAAAAATCCGCCATTCCGTATCTGTCGGAATGGCGGTGGGAGGTTAGTTCAGTTTACTTGGAAGCGGCTTCAACATTATCTTTATTATAGACTGTGAATTTGCCCATCAAAATCCGCTTGGCACCAGCACGGCCAGGATCAGCTTCAATCTTGAAATCACCCATTCGGCCTGCATGGAATGTTTCGCCCACTTCGCCCTTGATGGCACCCGTGGCCAGTGCATAGGATGTTTGATAGGTGAGATAGCCAAGATCAACAAAGCTCCACAGCGCAAACTGCGGCGCACATCCATTCATCGTGTAGCTCACCATTTCAGCAGGCAGACCAAGGCCTGAGACCTTCACCTTATCACACATTTTTTCGTCTTGCATCGCCTTGGAAGCAGCAACGATACCAACCGTCGTTGGCGCCATAATAACTTTCAGGCCTTTGTGCTTATCAACCAAGGCCAGAGCCGCATTGTATGATTTTTCAGATTGGTCGTCGCCATATACTACGTCGACCAATTTGATGTCCTTGTACTTGGGATCGGCCAAGGACTTCTTCATCGCCTCAATCCATGCGTTCTGGTTTGCGGCATCGGGTGTTGCCGAAAGAACAGCAAAATCGCCCGAACCGCCAGTGAGCGCCAATGCCATGTCAGCCATCACAACCCCGATGGAGCCAAAGTCAACTTGTGCTACGAATACAGATTCACCCTTGCCAGATGGAATTGGCGAATCCCAAGTTACAACTTTCGTGCCAGCCTTTTGTGCAGCTTCGGCAGCAGCGGCAATTTGGTCGCCGGCATTGTTGGAAAGCATAACAACATTTTGCTTTTGCGTTGTTGCCGTGGTCAGCATTTCAATTTGGCCAGCGACGCTGTTTTCAGGTGTTGGACCAATATATTGCAATGTGCCTTTATTGCCCAATTCTTTGTGGGCTTCCTGTGCGCCGCGGTTGGCTTGGTCAAATGGCAAAATGCCTAAGAACTTTGGCAGCAAAACAATATTCGCAGTGCCACCTGGTTTTGCCATCATCGAATCGGCAAATGATACCCCGGCCAACAGAACCGATGACACGGCTGCGATACAGCCTAATTTTATAACAGATTTTAGATTCAGCATGGTTTCCTCCCTTATTGCTGGTTTCCCTCCGGCTTACGCTGCCGATAAGGACTTCGTAGTTTCCCGTTCAGCGATGATCACGTTCACACCAACTGATCTTAAATGATCAAGCATGTGCGCTGGTGCACCATCATCTGTAACGAGCGTATGCACGCGCGACAGTTGGCAAACGACCATGCTGCCGCGTGATTCAAATTTCGAAGAGTCTGCTATGACGATAAGCCTATCTGCCCGCGACAAAAGCTTCGCCTCCGCCCTCGCAATCAAGGGGTCGCCTTCAATGATCCCCATGGGCGTGACCGAATAGCAACTCATAAACATTTTCGACGCGATAAAATGCTGGATCGCATCTTCATCGAAGGGCGACAGAACGATGCCTTGCTCACGGTAAACTTCGCCTCCGGGCAGAACAATACGGTTCTCACCACGCGCGATCAATTCCTGCGCAATGGGAAATGAGTTCGTCAATATTTGCAAACGTTGGTCTTGCAGAAACTCCGTCATAAACCAAGTTGTCGAACCGGCATTGATGATAATGGATTCACCGTTGCTACAAAGCGCGGCAGCCGCTTTTGCAACGGCGCGCTTGCGATCAGCGTTGATGGTCTGGCTTACTCCAAAGGCGCGCGTTTCAAGATGTGACTGTTCACTAACCGCCTTGGCTTCCACGCCACCATGAACGCGGACCAACTCACCCAACTCTTCCAGCTTGGTTAAATCTCGGCGCAACGTGGCAGCGGAGGCCCCGGTTGACAACGCCAAATCACGCACGCGCATCACGCCGCGACGGCGAACTTGCGTTAAAATAATTTGCCATCTCTCTCGCTCATGCATGTGCCAATAAACGCATGATCGCTCACAACAGTCAAACATTTTCGCTCATGTTGCGTCGCAAAATGATATTGCAACGCATGATCGCTCTTTGCTGATTGACCTTGATTGATTGCGAGCGTATGAATTCTTCATTATGAAAAACTCATTCCTCCTTGAATCCCTCTGGGATGACAATAAAGCCAAGTCGCTTGATGAGCCAAGTTTGCTGCTTTACCGTTCCAATTTACTTGGCGCTGACCTGCGCATAACGAACTTCGGCGGCGGCAATACGTCGGCTAAGGTTGAGGCACCCGACCCCCTCACGGGCGAGTCGGTTAGTGTTCTTTGGGTCAAGGGGTCCGGTGGTGATATTGGTTCGATGAAGCTCGACGGTTTTGCCACCGTCTATCTGGGGAAGCTGGAATCACTGAAGGGCCTCTACAGAAATCTCGATCAGGAAGATGCGATGGTCTACGCTTTGAACCATTGCGTTTTTAATCTGAACCCGCGTGCGCCTTCAATCGATACTTGCCTTCATGGCTATGTGCCGCGCAAACATGTGGATCATGTGCACTCAGACGCAGTGATTGCCATTGCTGCCGCCAAAGATTCAGAGAAACTGACGCAAGAAATATTTAGCGACGAAATCGGCTATTTGCCATGGCAAAGACCGGGCATTGATCTTGGCATTAAGCTCGGTAACATGGCCAGAGCAAATCAGAAACTTGTTGGCGTCGTGCTGGGCAGCCACGGGCTTTTCACCTGGGGCGATACGTCCCAGGAATGCTATGATACCACTCTGCGGATCATCAATAAAGCGGCAACCTGGCTCGACAAGACGGAAAAAAAGCCATCGTTCAATGGCGAGAAGGTAAAATCACTCAGCCAAGATGAACGCGCAAAAGTGGCCTCGCGCCTGTTGCCAGAAATTCGTGGGCGAATTTCACAAAGCGAAATGAAAGCTGGCCATTTCACCGACGCGCCAGAAGTTTTGGAATTTGTAAACTCAAATCAATTGGCAGAATTAGCCCCACTGGGAACCTCCTGCCCCGATCACTTCTTGCGCACAAAAATCAAACCGCTGACCGTTCCTCACGATGCTGATGCTGCAAAACTCGAAGGTTTGATTGAGGGCTATCGTAAAGATTATGCCGCCTATTATGAGCGCTGCAAACATTCCAATTCGCCTGCCATGCGCGACCCCAATGCGGTCATCTATCTGGTGCCACAAGTTGGCATGTTATCTTTCGCCAAAGACAAAGCAACGGCGCGCATTGCCTCTGAATTTTACGTCAATGCCATCAACGTCATGCGTAGCACGTCCGGCGTTTCGGAATATCGTGGTCTGCCCGAGCAGGAAGCTTTCAATATCGAATATTGGTTGCTGGAGGAAGCCAAGCTTTCCCGAATGCCAAAGGCCAAATCTCTGCAAGGCCGCGCCGCTTTTATCACCGGCGGCGCGGGTGGCATTGGTTCGGCAACAGCGCAGCGCCTACTGTCTGAGGGTTGCAATGTTATGCTGGCTGATATTGACAAGAATTCGTTAGCCGAAGTCGTCGCAGGTTTTGGCAGACGTTTTGGTCTAGATATGGTGCAAGGCGTCGTGATGGATGTGACCAAAGAACCCGATGTTATCAATGCAATTGAAGCAACGGTTCACGCTTATGGCGGCTTGGATATACTGGTCAATAACGCTGGCATTTCTGCGGCCGCAAACATTGAGGACACAACACTTGAACTTTGGAACAAGAATATCTCCATTCTTGCCACAGGTTATTTTCTGGTGGCGCGCGAAGGTTATCGCGTGATGAAGCAACAAGGCCTGGGCGGCTCAATGATATTTGTAGGTTCAAAGAATGCAGTTGCCGCCTCGCCGGGCGCTGCGGCTTATTGCACCGCCAAAGCCGCAGAAGTCCATCTGGCGCGCTGCATGGCGTTGGAAGGCGCGCCTTTGGGCATTCGTGTGAATGTCGTCAATCCAGACGCGGTGCTGCGTGGATCAAAAATCTGGCAGGGTGACTGGCGCTCTCAGCGCGCCGCCTCCAACAAGATCAGCGAAGACCAATTGGAGGAGCATTATCGCAAGCGCTCACTGTTGCAACGCTCGGTCTTTCCCGAAGATATTGCTGAGGGGATCTACTTCTTCGCTTCCGATATCTCAAACAAGTCCACGGGAAACTTTCTAAATATCGACGCTGGCAACGCCGCTGCGTTTACAAGGTAGAATCATGGCCAATGCAATTTCCGATGACTTTGTTGCTGCGGGCAATGCGAAGGCCCAAACCGCTCACGATGAAGATTTCACAACCTTGGGTCGCCAATTGGAGCGGCGTGGTATTTCAATTGAAGCGATGACGGCCCGCGCCATGGCTTACAGCGTTGCCGTTCCAACCTGGGGAGTGGGCACCGGCGGCACCCGCTTTGCCCGCTTTCCTGGCCCCGGCGAGCCCCGCAACATTCATGACAAACTAGCCGATTGTGGTGTCATCAATCAATTGACCCGTGCCACCCAAACCGTAAGCCCGCATTTTCCATGGGACAAGGTTTCAGACTACAATGCCTTGCGCCAAGAAGCTTCGCAATATGGTTTGGGTTTCGACGCTGTAAACTCAAATACGTTTCAAGATCAAAATGGCCAAGCACATTCCTACAAATTTGGCTCGCTTGCCCATGCACAAGAACCCACACGCCAGCAGGCGGTGGAACACAATATCGAGTGCATCGAGATCGGTCAAAAATTGGGTTCTACGGCGCTGACCGTTTGGATTGCCGACGGCACCAGTTTCCCCGGCCAGCAAAACCTTACCAAAGCATTCGATAACTATCTTGAAGCCTGCGCGAAAATTTATGCCGCATTGCCCAAAAATTGGCTGATGTTTCTTGAACACAAAATGTATGAACCTGCATTTTATTCGACGGTGATTGCCGACTGGGGTTCAAGCCTGCTTGCTGCTTTGCATTTGGGCGACAAGGCCAAATGCCTGGTTGACCTTGGCCATCACGCGCCCAACACCAATATCGAACAGATCGTTGCGCGATTGATCCACGCCAAGAAGCTGGCGGGCTTTCATTTCAATGATTCTAAATATGGCGATGATGATTTAGATGCTGGCTCAATCGAACCCTTCCGCCTCTTCCTTGTATTCAACGAACTCGTCGATGCCGAGGAACGTAAGGTTCCCAACTTCAATCCTGCTTACATGATCGACCAATCGCACAATGTGACAGATCCGATTGAAAGTCTTATGTCTTCGGCCAATGAAGTTCTACGCTGCTATGTTCAGGCTTCACTGGTGGATCGCCAGGCTCTTACTGAAGCACAGGAGAGCAATGATGTGATGGCGGCCCAACGCATGTTGAAAGCCGCTTTTATCACCGATGTTTCGCCTATCCTCGCTGAAGCACGTAGGCGCAAAGGCGGCGCACTCTTGCCCATCGAGACCTATCGTGCTTCGGGTTATCGCAAAACAAAAACGGCCGAGCGCCCAGCCATTGCTGGATCATCTTCAGGAATCGTCTAGGAGCGTTTGATGCAAACTAAGTTCGAAGGCCCCCGAAACAAGCGTGGCGATTGGACACCACCAAACCCCTTGAGTTACGCGCCAGTGCTGCGTTGGCCGCTCCAGCCTTGGGCTATCTTCAAATGGTTGTTTGGTTATCCCGGTTTCTTTTTACCGTGGAATGTTTTCTATATGGCTGTGCCAATTTTAACATGGCTCTATTTCACACCATCCTTAGAATCGATGAAGACGTTTCAGTTTGGCTGGATCGTGTATATCACCATCCGAAACTTGATCCTCATTATGCTGGTCGCTGGCGTCTGGCATCTTTGGCTTTATGTCAAAAGGGCCCAGGGCACCGATTGGAAACATACCAACAAATGGCTGGCACGTGACAACCCAATTTTCCTGTTTCGCAATCAACTGCTTGATAACCTTTTCTGGACGGTGTTCAGCGCCGTCCCCATCTGGACCGCCTATGAAGTGATGACGATGTGGCTCTATGCCAATCACTTAATTCCTTATGTTTCGGTCTACCAACATCCGATCTATTTTGGTTTGATGATGTGCATAATCCCGTTGATCCGCGATTTGCACTTTTATGCCATCCACCGCATCAGCCATTGGGGGCCACTCTATAAATGGTCGCATTATCTACACCACAACAATGTCAATGTTGGGCCATTCACTGGCCTGGCAATGCACCCCATTGAACATCTGCTTTATTGGTCTGGTGTTATAATCCACTGGATCATACCCTCACATCCAATTCATGCACTATTCCATATGCAACACGCCGCCATTACTCCGGCGCAAAGTCATTCTGGTTTTGAACGCGTGGTCATTGTCGATAGCGTTGGTGTAAAGACAGGCGATTTTTTTCACTATCTTCATCATAAATATTTTGAATGCAACTATGGTGGCGACGGAGTTTTTCCCATGGATCAGTGGTTCGGCACGTTTCATGATGGAACCAAGGAAGCGCAAACCAGAATGGATGAGCGCTTTCTCGCACGTACTGCACAAAAATCCGCTGCTGAAAGTGGCACGTGAGTTTCTGCTGGCTTGGCCGCACAGGCTGGCTAATTTCTGATTAGATTTGGCGCATGGCAAATTGTGCAGCGTAAATTAGATGTCCAGCGCCTCAATATTTGAAAACGCCGTGCGCAAAGCTTTCGACCATTCGGTTGAGAGCATCTTAAAATAAGGGTCATCTGGTCCGATGCGTCTGGTGTGTTCGATTTTCAATTTATCGGTTTCGTACGTCAGCAGATCAATTGGCAGGCCGACACTTAAATTTGAGCGCAGGGTGGAATCAAACGATACCAAAATCATTTTGGCTGCTTCACCCAATTCCATATTGCTGCGGGCCACGCGGTCTAAAATCGGCTTGCCATATTTATGTTCACCGATCTGGAAAAACGGCGTGTCCGCTGTGGCCTCGATGAAATTACCCGCGGCATAAATATTGAAAAGCCGCGGCGGTTCTGAACCAATCTGACCGCCGAAAATAAAGCTGGCCGCAAAAGCCTCGCCATTGGCGGTGAGAAAGCCCTCATCACTTTCTTTGACAGCCCGCACGGCGTTTCCCACAACCAATGCCGCTTGGAACATGGTTTTAACAGATTTCAATGTTTCGCATGTTTCAGGCGGGTGGGCGATTTGTTCTGAGAGCATACTGGTGACGGCCTGTGTCACAGCTAAGTTGCCAGCGGTCAGCAACACGAACACTCGTTCGCCTGGATCTTCCCACGTGTGGAGTTTTTTGAATTTCCCAACATTATCCACGCCCGCATTGGTGCGTGTATCGGCGGCCATCACCAAGCCTTTTTCGAGAAGCATTCCAACACAGTAAGTCATCAGTTGATTCCAGTTCGCATGGCCTATTGTTGCGCAATCTCGACGCGAACTTCAACTGTCATTTGTTCACCCGCCGCCCCGCCCCGCCTGGAGCCTTTGACCGGGGCCACGGCCATCGCATCCAGCCCGGCGGCCACGCGCACGTATTGTTCCGTGGGGCTTTGGCCATTGGCGGCATCAAAACCCACCCAACCCAGATCAGGGATCAGCACTTCGGCCCAAGCATGGGCCGCAACGGATGAAGCGCCAGCGCCCGTGACGAGATAGCCCGTCACGTAACGCGCGGGCATATCAAGTGCTCGCGCCATGCCGACCATGAGATGAGAATGATCTTGGCAGACACCCGTTTTGCGCGCGAAGGCCTGGGCTGCTGTCGTATCCGCTTGCGATGTTCCCACTTCATAAGCGATGCGCTCATGCAGATGCGCCATCAAGCTATGGGCAGTTTCAAGGGCTGTGGCTTTGTGGCCCCATTTGGTGAGTGCGGCACCAATTGCAGCATCGGGCACGGTCAGATGTGTTTGACGCAGGAACACATTGTCAGGCACCAATGAAGCGAGTCCGCGCACCAAACCTGCTGCATCTTTTGTTTCAACTTCGCCTTCCGCTGTGATCGTATTTTCAAGTTCCAGATCATGGGCCGTGACAAGATGAATCCAATTTCCAAAGCCATCAACATAGGACAGAGCATTGTCAATTCCAGCAGCTTCGATTTTCCAGTGAATAGTTTTCTGCGTATCAAAATCAGTCGGCATCAAATGCAGGCGCTGCACCAGATAGCTGGGGCGTTCAGCATAGCGATAGTGGGTTTGATGATGGATGCGGATGCGCATGGCTTCACGGAAAATGATAAGTCTGGGCGATGGCCGCAGACAGTTTGGTGTTGGTTTTTACAAATTCGCGGATATATTCGTGGAGCCCGCTTTGGAAAATATCCTCCATCTTTCCAGCGCGCAGCCGTGCCAGAGATTGGCTAGCCAGATCATGGCAATGGTAACGTTTGCCGTGCAACTGCGCTAAGCCTTCAAGGGCCGTGTTAATCCACTGATAGCTGAAGACGAGCGAACGCGGCATTTCCTCACGTAATATCAGAAATTCGGCAACAAGCCATGGCCGATAATGACTATCACGATAAAACCAGCGGTAGGCCCTGTGGGCTGAAACGCTACGTAATATCTGTGCCCATTGTTGCATATCCATTTCCGAACCGACATCAGAAGGTTTGGGCAAAAGAATAAAATATTTCACGTCGAGGATTCGCGCCGTGTTGTCGGCCCGCTCAATAAAATTTCCAAGCTGGCTGAAATAATAGTTCTCGTTGCGTAGCATGGTGCCCAGAACCGCGCCTCGAAACGACATGGAGCGCTGCTTCACCCATTCTAGAAAAACCGGGAGCCGATCCGACGTAAGTTCCGAAGGCTTCACATGAACAAGTTCATTCCATGTCGCATTGATGCTTTCCCACACATCGCGCGTCAGCGCTGTACGCACGGCGCGGCCATTGTTGCGGGCGGTGCGGATGACGGATTTGATGCTCGATGGATTGCTCTCGTCAAAAATCAAAAAGTCGGTCACTTTGGCCGCGATAATATCTTTGTGTTTGGCTTCATAAGATAATTCACAGGCCGCGCTCAACAAGGTCGAGCGCCATTCATCGCGGTGACCTTCTATGGCACCCGGCATCAACGAAATACGGTGGCCGACTTCGAGAAGCCGCGCCATGTTTTCGGCGCGCTCCATATAGCGCGACATCCAGAAGAGCGATGATGCGGTGCGGCCTAACATCAATCCTCCAAGACCCAAGTGTCTTTGGTGCCGCCGCCTTGGCTGGAGTTCACCACCAGCGAACCTTTTTTGAGCGCGACACGCGTCAGACCGCCCGGCGTGATGCGCACCTGATCGCCCGACAAAACGAAAGGCCGCAGATCGACGTGGCGCGGGGCGACGCCCGAGGCCGTGTAAGTCGGCACGGATGACAGCGCCAAAGTCGGCTGCGCAATATAGTTCGACGGGTTAGCTTTTAATTTGGCGCGAAAGAGTTCAATTTCATTTTTGGACGATGTTGGGCCCACCAACATGCCATAGCCGCCGGAGCCATGAACTTCCTTCACGACCAATTCAGCAATATTGTCTGAAACATGGGACAGCGCTTCAGGTTCACTGCAACGCCATGTCGGCACGTTTTTGAGCAATGGCTTTTCGCCGGTGTAGAATTCAATGACGTCGGGGATATAAGTATAGATTGATTTGTCATCGGCAATGCCTGTGCCTGGCGCATTCACAATCGTCACGCGCCCAGCGCGATAAAGATCAACTAGGCCCGGGATGCCAATGGCGGAATCGGGCTTGAAGGATAGCGGATCAAGATAGGCATCATCAATCCGGCGGTAGATCACGTCTACTTTCTGCGGCGCCTGGGTGGTGCGCATGTAAAGTGCGCCATCAGATACAAAAAGATCGCCACCTTCGCAGAGTTCAACGCCCATTTCATCGGCCAGAAAAGCATGTTCAAAAAAAGCTGAGTTGTGAATTCCCGGCGTTAAGATCACAATTGTCGGTTCGCCTTCGCAACCAGCTGGTGCCACACTTTCGAGCGTTTTGCGCAACAAGGCGGGGTAATTATCGACCGGGGCCACGCGTTGTTGCACAAATAAATCTGGAAATAGGTGCATCATCGCTTCGCGGCCTTCAAGCATGTAGGATACGCCTGAAGGTGTGCGGCAATTATCTTCCAACACATAGAATTCGTTTTCGGCCACGCGCACAACGTCCACTCCCACAATATGTGCATAAATCCCGCGCGCAGGATACACCCCCACCATCTCCGGCACAAAAGCGGCGTTCTGGGTGATAATATGATGGGGAATTCTTCCGGCGCGAATGATTTCCTGGCGATGATAGATGTCATGGATGAAAGCATTGAGCGCGCGCACACGCTGCTCAATGCCCGCAGAAAGCCTGCGCCATTCCAGCGCTGAAAAAATGCGGGGGATGATATCAAACGGAATGAGCCGCTCAGAAGCGGCATCATCGCCATAAACCGCAAAGGTGATGCCCTGCCTTCGAAACATGTTTTCGGCTTCGCGCTTGGCACGATCGACATCTTTGCGGCTGATGGTTTTCAGCCATGCTTCAATGCTGTTGTAAGGCTGCCGCACCTTGCCGTCGCCCATTTCGTTGAAAAGTTTGGTCATCACCTTACTATCATTCGGTTTTAACAAACTTGGCAAGGCTTATCGTGGCGCCGCGCCTGAAAAGCTTCCTGCACAGTTTTTGGGCAATTTCATCGGGCGAGTTTGCAGTTTTATGACTGATGAATGTTCAGCTTTCACATGAACCACCTTCAATCAGGCGCGACTGAAATATTCAGTAGTTCACTGTCACGACCACTATATCGCTGTAGGTGCCGGGGGATGGGGTTGCCTGGGGTGGCAGCACGCCGAAGGCTGCCAAGTTCTGCGTCAGGCCTGTGCCTGAGCCTGCCTGCGTGTCGACGCCGGGCGTGTTGCCCCATCCTTGCGTCTGGTTGGCATCCTGATACATGGCATAGGTGATCTTTTGGCCTGAGGCGGGGTTGGCCATGAAACGGTTTGTGGGCGAGGTGCCGCCGTTGATGCCAAAGCTCAGGCCCACGGAATATTTGACCCCATTGGTGCAGGTGATGCCGATCTTGTTGGCGGCAGATTGTGCCGTTGTAAGCGCGCCGACAGTGCCAAAGCTCATCGTGGTGGCTGCGATATTGCAACTGGCATTGTTCTGAGCCGAGACCGTGAAGGCTGGCCTTGCGGCGCGGGTGGATTGCACGGCGCAGCTTTGCCCCGGGGCATAGCCATAGTCAATCAAGGTGTGGCCCGCGCTGTAGACCGACGTATAGGTTCCCGCCACCGAGGTTGACGCAAGACCGGTGATCGCCGCATCAATGGCTTGGCTGAGCGATCCATTGCCTGCGCTATCCAATGTCAAAGACAAAATGGGCGGGCGTGGCGCATAAGGCCAGACATAGGAACCCCAGACCTGGCCATTGGGCTGGTAAAAATTATAAGGCACGGTACTTGTGCCAAACTTCATCAAGCGTGGCGTGCCGGAATTGGAGCCGCCCGTGCCGTCACCCAAATTCGGGCAGATGGTGATTGTTGCATTGGGCCTGCCAGCGCATTGGGCCGTGAAGCTTCCGCTGGTGGGCGGCGTGCCACCAAGCCCGAGGTTGAGATTGCCGAAGTTGAAATTTGAAATGTTGAAATTACATGATTGGCCAAGGGCGACGTGCGGTGTCAAAGCCACATACAAACTGACAGCGACCAGCAGCCTTACATGCATGTGAGCGGACCCACTTGGGTTTGGGCGGTGGCATCGATCTTATAATCAAAGGCGGCCTGGCAGGAGACACCTTTCACATTGGCAGACACCGCGTTTCGGGCGTTAAGATCAGTCATGAAGACTTGGCCATCATAGCCCATGATAAAGGGCTCCTTTTGGCCGGCAAGGGTGATTTCCGTTCCGGCGGGCAAGAATGCCCCAGTGGCGTCTTTCAAGATCACGATAGCGGCACTTGATTCTTTCTGCACGCCAAAGTCTACCACGACGCCGCTCATTTCACGCAGTGCAATGCGCTTGTCAGTTTCGGTCACATTGGAATTGAGGGGAAGACTGGTTGCATCAATTGATACACGCGATGGGTGATAAGCGCGCACCTGGGTGAGCAGGATTTTGCCATTGCTGTTGGTATTACCCACAAAACGATTTTCATAGCTCACCGGAATATTGGGCAAGCCGGCATTGACCACGGCGAAAGAGTCGGGGATCGGGTTGCCCACAAACAGGCCGGCACGGGTGGCCACGATTGAACCTTCCATGTCAGCCTTGGCATTGAGCATTCCGCGGTTTGCTTCCAAGGCTCCACCGACAATGGCCTGCGCGGCGCGGTAACTGCCCGAAGCACTGACCTCATGGGTTCCATTTTCACGCGCGCCAACGCGCCAGCCATAAGAACCATAACTGTTATCCATCTGCTTGAAAGCGGTGGCCGCTGCTGAGTAGCCTGCGTTATCATAGGAGGCATCACTTGCCACATTGATATTGTGCGATTTGCCAAGAGGCATCGAGAGGCCCACCGACGCGCCATAATTTTCACGGTTGGCAATATCAAGATAGGCACTGGCGAAGACTGAGATTTCATGGGGGAAAGATTTGGTTAGGCTGAGGGTCAAGGGCGCTGTTTCGGTTCCATTGGCCGCCAAAATATGAGAGAGGCCCAAGCCCACATCAGCGTTCCACGTGGGAAAGCCATAAGACAGTGTGATCTGATCCACCGCGCGGGGGACGGCCGATGTCGAGATGCCGTTGGAATCCTTGATCGCGGTTGCGGCTGCAAGATCGGTATAATTGCCGATGGTGCGCGCTGTCGCGGCATGGACGAGAAAATCTTTATATTGAAAATCCCAGGCGCCATAGACAAAGCCACCGACGTTGCCCGCATTGTTGCTGACGGCCAGTGCTGCGTTGAGTATGCCGAAGGGGCCCGCCTGCAACACGCCACCCATGCCTGCGGTTTGCACGTCAGGTTTGCCCTCAATGTGGCCCTCAAGGGTGAGGAAATCTGTTATGCCATAGCGCGCACTGGCCAGCGCCATAAGTTCGCTACCGTAGTCAAAAGAGGCCGTGCCATAACTGCGGCGGGCAAAACCCAGATCAACCGAATAATCAAAGAAGCCTTTACCCAAAAGCGAGGCCGAATTGTAGATTGGCTTTTCGCTGGTGATTTGGTGGCCAGTTGTATCGGTGAGAACGACGCGGGCGGTGCCCTGGCTGCTGATGACTGGCAGGCGGGTGACTTCAAAGGGGCCGGCGGGCACTTCCTGCGAGTAAGATTTAAGCCCATTCAGATATACATCCATCGTTGAGGGAACAGCCGCCGTCCCTTGCAAGCTGGGCAGCGGCGTGGTGATCAAATCTGGACGTAAATTAAAATCGCGTTGGGCTTGCGCGCCGCCCAAGCGCAGCGGTCTTGTCCAATTCAGCCCGCCGCTCACAATATCGCCCACGCGGTATGTCTGGGCGTGGGGTTGATCAGAATAGGTCCAAGTGGAGTTTAAGCGGGTTGCGGTGAAATCAGAAAAAGTTGTTGTGCCCACCGTGGCGGTTTGTTGGAAGACACCGAACTTCGAAAAAGCCCGGCCATCAAAATTGATTGATGCGCCGGAAAAGTCTGACTTTTGTTGGTAGAGATACGTATCAGCGGCCGCATAGGCCGAGTAGTTCAGCACAGCGCCCAGATCGCTCTGTGCTTCCATCAAGGGTTCTTCGGGTATGAGACTGAAGCGCTTAGGAATGCGCATCGTATCAGCAATGTGAATATCAATGGACTGGCCCAGTTCATCGAACTGATATTTCAATGTGGGGATGGATAAAAGTGCAATCACTTCCGCATCTGGCCCCTTGCCGGGAACTTTCAAACCGATGGCGGTGAGTTCGGAACGGGTGGATGAGAGGTTGCCATCAGGCCGCCTGGAAAAGCCGGCCACAAGATCAACCTTATACCCATTGATCAAAACTTCGAGCTGCAATGTATTCGAGAGTGATGACGCGCTGCCGTCGGTCAATCCATCGGCCAAATGACCAGCCGCAGGCAAGCCATCAGCCACAGCTTTGGTGGGCAAAGCATCGACTTTGCCGGGGGCTGGCGTTTGATTCTTGGGATCATCCAGCAAATGACCAGCCTGCGGCAGGTCATCGACCACCGTTTTCTGAGCGTATCCGCTGTGGGCGCCAAAGATGAGCGCTATGATGAAAACAAGAAAACTGCCGGAGCTATTGCACCTGTATTGTTGTTTCAACCGGGCCATCATTGGTGCTGGCGGTGATCTTCACCGAAGTGCCAGCCTTCAAGGCTTTGAGTTTCATTTTCCAAGCGTTGCTGCCACCACCCAACACATAACCTGCGAGGCCATTGTTGAAATTGGTGGTGACCCCACCGATGGTCACTGCCAATAGTGACAGGCGCGAATGCAGCAACCCATCATTGGTCGCATCAAGCTCAAGCTGGCCATTGTTTGATTTTGCTGTCCAGGCAAGTTTGCTCTTGATGCCGGATGCTTGATAGAAAACCGGAATGTTGTGGCGGACAGCAAAAGTGACAGAATCTGTTCCCGCCGCGGGCGGTGGTGGAATATCATCAATGAGAAGGCGATAGGTTTCTTCACCGGTGACGGGCGCTTTGGAAAGACGCACAACGCGGATGGTGGCTTTGCCGCCGGGCGGAATTTTCAATGCGGGTGGGCTTGCCACAACATCTGTAGTGGCTTCCAGCTTATCAACGCCATTTTTCTGCACCCATTTGAAAATGCGAAGTTGGGCATTGATCGGTGTTTTGCCCCTGTTGGTCAGATTCTCAGTGGTTGTTGCTGCCGCCGCAGGCACTTCGATATTGATCGGACTCACTTCAAGCGCACCGGCCAAAACGGCACTTGGGGCCAAGATAGCCGCACAGAATGGTGCGGCCAGCAGCCCCGAAAACAAAAACGTCTTGCGGCGCGAAGCCGTTTGGTATTTCCCCATCGAATATCCCCACTCGATTTATGTTAAGTCACCCCGCGCAGTACGCACGGGGTGACGGTCGTTTCGTTTCCGCTTGTGCGGCGATATTTTAGTAGACGACGTAAATCGTCTGGGTGTTGGAATAGGTACCTGGTGTTGGGTTGGCCGTTGCGGTCAACAAGCCACTCACTGTGGCTGAATCTACACCGCCGGTAGCCGTACCGGTTGAACCAGCACTGATGGTCAAGCCAGCAGGAATTACATTCACGCCGTTGTTCAGGTTGATCGAAGCCGTGGTGAGTGGCGTGCCGAGTGTCGACAAAGCCGAGAAGGACACGTTATAGGTCGTGCCCTTGTTGCAGCCAACGCTGACAGTTGAGCTCGCGGTTTCGGAACCGAGCACGGAACCAGTAACGGTGCCGAAGTTCATCGCCGTGGCCGAGATCGTGCAAGCAGCAGCGATCTTGACCTGAACGTTAAACGTGCCCGAAGAAGAAGCGGCGAGAGCAGAGTTTGCACCGGCAGCGACGATAGCAGCAGCAAAAAGATATTTACGCATTTTTTTTCCCATTGTTAAAAACTCAAAACTTTTTTCGTCCACCATCTGCACCCCGGATTTAACTCTGCGCACAGGCGGTTGATGGCACCATTAATAGGGGAACTCTCTTTCGCCGCCGTTGAGGAAATAGGTAAATTTGGAATTCAACATTGTCCCGGATTGAATCAGAAAAATTTCCGATAATTTTATTCACCATAAAAATGAGAGTCGATTCAACGCGTTAGGGAAGTTGGGTAATTTGGCGGTTGGCGCGAGATTTAGCTGCGGTTAAGCATGATCGCATGTGTTTGCAATTCGCTCACGTTAGGAGTGTTGGAGATTGCAAAGGCGAATAGGTTTTTCTGGAGCAGAAAATTCGGCGGAGCTGAAGATGACGAAAGCACAGCCCCGTGTTATGGCTGTCTTCTGATTTGAGGGGCAGGAAAAATGCGCGGCTCTTGCAGAGTGGCGCGGGGCCAGTGACGCTCAGTAGTTGACGTAAAGCGTTTCGGTGCTCTTATAGGTGCCGGGTGGTGGATTTGGTGTAGCCGCCAATTTTCCGGTGATCACGGTTGTCAAAGGCGTATTGCCGAGGCCAGTGCCATACCAACCGGCCAGAGCCATGCTGAAATTGATTTTATTGCCGAGTGGATCAAACAGCGTTGAATTGCGCGAAGACGCGGCGTTGCTCACCGGATTATAGGCGATCGGTAAAAAGGCCGCCATGAGGCGCACACCGGGCGGGCAGCGCACAGCGACGTTTGCCGTTGCCGTTTCTGTGCCCAGAACTGTGGTCAGTGTACCGAAATCCATATTGGTGACTGTAATAGTGCAAGCGCCCGTGCCGATGATCACTGAGGCCTTGAGGGTTCCTGCTGTGGAACTGGCGGCCGAAGCTTCAGCCGTCAGGCCGCAGAGAGCCCAAAGGGTTCCCGCAATCGCCAACCCAGAACGGACCCCGCAATTCGCCATTCCACTGCCTTACCCAACTCGGCTTAACGTGGCGTTGAAGAAATTGCTTAAAAATTATTGAACCGTTCTGCCTTGCAGTATGCGATGCTTCAGCGCGTGTGGGCTGGAACCGCAGTTTGGCTGGCGTGTTTTTGATCTTGAACATCGAGCCTGATGAGCCAACTCTCAAACATCGTCGCTGTGCGCGCCCAGGTGAAGACCTTGGCATTTTTGTGAACCACATTGCGATCAAGTTTCAGGGCTTGTGCGATTGCTTCGTCAAGCTTCGGGCTCATGCTGCCTGTGATGCCTTCCTGGATGACATCCACGGGGCTTGGCACTGCAAAGGCCGCAACAGGTGTTCCGCAGGCCATAGCTTCGATCATCACCAAACCGAATGTGTCGGTCAGACTCGGAAAGACAAAACAATCTGCGCCGGCCAAAGCGCGGGCATAAGTTGTTTCGTAAAGATAACCGGTGAAAACCGCATTGGGAAATTTTGCAGTCATTGCCGCACGGTCTGGACCATCGCCGATCACAACTTTTGTGCCGGGGATATCGAGTTTCAAAAAGGCCTCAATATTTTTATCAATGATGACACGGCCGGAAACAACAAGCACTGGGCGCGGCAAATCGAAATAATCGCGCGGCCAAAGCTTAAACGTGTCGTGATCGACACCGCGTGTCCAGGTTTTCACATTTTTGAACCCATGATGTTCAAGAAGCTGGGTAATACGCAGCGAAGGCGTCATCACGGCTTGGCTATGACGATGAAATCGTTTCAAAACGCGCCACAGGATTTTATCGACGCCGGGCAAGGGCACACGGGCTTGGGCGTATTCGGCAAATCGAGTGTGGAAGCTGGTGGTGAATGGCAGGTGCCGCCGTAGACAGGCGCGGCGCGCGGCCCAGCCCAGCGGACCTTCGGTGGCAATATGAATGGCATCTGGTTTTAACGCGTCAATTTCGCGACCAATCGTGCTGGCACCAACAAGGCTCAATTCAATTTCCTTGTAGCTCGGCACACGCCAGACACGGCGGCCTTCAGGTGTCAGATAATGCACCTCATGGCCGCGCTTGCGCAATTCCGCGCCCACGGTTTGCAGGGTGCGGACAACGCCGTTAACCTGTGGTGGCCAAGCGTCGGTTACGATCAGGATGCGCATCTGTGGCGACCTCTTGCGGTTTTTGAAAATGATTTTTCCAAGATAGGATTTCGAAACGGCCATCATAATGTTCGACTAATGCGGTGCAGCTTTCGACCCAATCGCCATCATTGAGATAGTGAATGCCATCAATCATGCGGTTGTCTGGCGTGTGTATATGACCAGCGATGACGCCTTGGCAATCACGCGCGCGCGCTTCTCGCACCACGGCGGTTTCAAAGCGTGAGATGAACTCGACGGCCTTTTTCACTTTATGTTTCAAATAGGCTGAGAGGGACCAGTGGCCCAGGCCGAAGAGTTTGCGGAACCAATGGACAACCACATTGAAATCCATCAGGCGTTCATAGGCCCAGTCGCCTGCCTTGGCGATCCAGCTGGCGAAATAGATGACGCTGTCAAACTTATCACCGTGGAGAATGAGGTAACGTTTACCGTTGGCGCTGTGATGCACAGTCTCGTTTAAAATCGCGACGCGGCCAAAGCGGTGGCCGCAGAATTCGCGAAAGTTCTCATCATGATTGCCGGGCAGATAGATGACCCGCGTGCCTTTGCGCGCTTTGCGCAGGATTTTCTGGATCACGTCATTCTGTTTCTGGTCCCAATACCAGTGTTTCTTCAGAGACCAGGAATCAATCAGATCGCCAATGAGATAGAGATAATCACTTTCGGTGCGGCGTAAGAAGTCAAGAATCAGGTCGCATTGGGCCCGGCGCGTACCCAAATGCAGGTCTGAGATGAAAATCGCGCGAAACTTGTGCGTTTGTTCTGCGAGCGTGTCCATAAAGCTGCCTTTTCTGCTTCGCATGAAAGTTTGATGACAACCGCCGTGACCGAACCGTCACGATTGCGCCATATAGCGAAGAGCGAACAATCACATGACGAAGCCAGATTGAGTGATTCTGAGCTGGCGCAACAAACCGGGGTTTTCCTTCATGAGCGTTGAAGCCATTTCTGCCCGCGCCACGCGCAAGTTGGTCAATAATGCTTTAGGGGCTTCGCGGGGCCTGGGCCGACGGGCATTGCAGGACAAGCTCTTTGCTTATTTGTTTCGCGGGTTGGTTTATGCGCAAATTTGGGAAGACCCGGAAGTCGATCTGGTGGCGCTGGAGCTTAAAGCCAACCACCACGTGGTGACGATTGCATCAGGGGGCTGCAATGCGCTGAGCTATCTTACTGCTGCGCCTGTCAAGATCACGGCAGTGGATCTGAACCGCGCCCATGTGGCTTTGCTGCGGTTGAAGATCGCTGGTGTTCAACAGTTACCGGATTGGGATCGCTTCTATCAATTCTTTGGTGCTGCCGATGACAAGGCCAACTTGGCACTTTATCGGCGTTACATTGCCAAGCATCTGGACATCGCCTCCTCGGCCTATTGGGAAGGGCGGGTTGGCCTTGGGCGGCGGCGCATTTCAAGCTTTGCTCGTAATGTTTATAAACGCGGGCTGCTCGGAAAATTTATTGGCGCGGGCCATGGGCTGGCGCGGCTCAATGGATTGCATCTTGCTGATATTTTGGAATGTCGCAATGTGGCTGAGCAAAGGGTTTATTTTGAAAGTCAAATCCGCCCGCTGTTTTCCAAGCGCTTGGTGAAGTGGATTACCAAATCACCTGTGGCGCTGTTTGGCCTGGGCATTCCGCCCGCACAGTTTGATGCGTTGGCTGATGACAAGGACATGCGGTCGGTTCTGGAAGCGCGGTTGGAACGATTGACCTGCGGCCACGCATTG
>JAYWAB010000094.1:0-5844 GCA_043782835.1 Aestuariivirga sp. | reverse complement strand
AGTTGGAAAAAGCCTGAAGGGTGACACCACCATCGATGCTGCTGGCTGCTATGTGATGCCCGGCGGCATTGATCCGCACACGCATATGGACATGCCCTTCATGGGCACCACAACGGCTGATGATTTCGAAAGCGGCACCAAGGCGGGCCTTGCTGGCGGCACGACGATGACGGTGGATTTCTGTTTGCCAGCGCCCGGAGAATCTCTCCTCGCTGCCTATCAGGCCTGGCGACACAAGGGCGAAAAGGCCGCTGCCGATTACGGTCTGCACATGGCGATCACCAAATGGTCGCCGCAGATTCATGACGAGATGGAAACCGTCGTCAAAACTTATGGCATCAACACCTTCAAGCATTTCATGGCCTACAAAGGCGCGCTGATGGTGAATGATGATGAGATGTATAATTCATTCCGCCGCTGCGCTGAGCTTGGGGCCTTGCCGCTGGTGCATGCCGAGAATGGCGATGTGGTGGCGCGGATGCAGGCCGATCTTCTGGCGCGTGGCGTGACGGGGCCGGAGGGCCACAGCTATTCGCGCCCGCCGGAAGTGGAAGGCGAGGCCGCCAACCGCGCCATCATGATTGCCGACATGGCGGGTTGCCCTTTATATATCGTGCATGTGTCTTGCGAGGAAACCCACGAAGCCATCCGCCGCGCCAAGCAGGCGGGCAAGCGCGTCTATGGTGAACCGCTCATCCAATTTCTCACGTTGGATGACAGCGAATATCAAAACAAGGATTGGGACTATGCCGCAGGTCGCGTGATGAGCCCGCCCTTCCGCAACAAGAAACATCAGGATTCATTGTGGGCGGGGCTGCAATCCGGCACGCTCAGCGTGGTAGCCACGGATCATGCCACTTTCACCAAGGCGCAAAAGCGCATGGGTGCCAAAAACTTCACGCAAATTCCCAATGGCACCGGCGGCCTGCAAGACAGGCTTCCCGTGTTGTGGACGGCAGGTGTGAACACCGGCCGCTTGACCAAAGAGGAATTTGTGGCTTGCACCTCGGCCAATATCGCCAAAATCCTGAACATCTATCCGCGCAAAGGCTGCATCAGGCCGGGTGCTGATGCCGACGTGGTGGTGTGGGACCCCAAGGCCACCAAGAAGATCAGCGTGAAAACCCAACTGAGCCGCATAGACTACAACGTCTTCGAAGGCTTCGAATGCACAGGCCTGCCGCGCATCGTGATCTCACGCGGAAAGGTCGCCTATGAAGGCGGCGAGGTTTTGGCCAAAGCCAGAGACGGCGCCTATATCGAACGCCCCGCCAATGCACCAGTGCATCAGGCGAACAAGATTTGGAAAGGCATGACCCAGCCGAAAAGTGTGAAGCGGATTGAGGTTGTGCCGTGACAGATTTCAGGAAGGACCCGGCCGCAGCGCAGCTTGGGCCAGCACATCGCTGGCGATGCCATGGCAAGCGCGCAGCACGTTATCCACTTCCAGAATTGGGCGTTGCCGATGACCCGGCGGTTTGCCGGGCCGCAGGGGCGAGGTGAACTTGGCATCGGCATTTGCGGCGCGGCGCAAGCGCCAGCGGGCGAGACGCTTGGCTTGGCGCGGCAGGGTTTCCAGCGCCAGTTTCAAGGCTTCAAAGCGGCGGCAGAGCTGCACAAGGTTTGAAGATGTTGCGCGCTGCGCCTGAGCGGTTGGTGCTTGCAGAACCGGAATGAGCGGAGCCGCTCCAAAGAAATGCACCTGCGGGCCGCGCGGCTCTTTTGCTGGAGGCGCAGCTTGGCGAAACCGCTTGCGCAAATCATAAAGCCGGAAACCCATGGTGCTTGGGGCCTTGCGCCTGATCACCAAGCCTTGCGGCATCGGCCGATGCGGAGGCAGAGCGACCTTCACATCCCGCGCTAGGATGACAATCAAACGGCGAAGGGCGGCTTCGGCAGGCCGCAACTGGCGCAAAGCCGCCACTTGCACCCTGCGCGGCAGGTTTGCCACCTTTCCCGTCAGCGCCAGTTCCAGCAACGAGAAAATCTCATCCACAATGCGGGCGAGCGCCGCGCAGTTGATGGCGATGGCTTTGGTCCAATCCATGCTTGTTTCCATTTTCAATTCCATGGGTAATCTCCTGAATCCGCCCTAGAACATTACAGGAACATTGTCAAGGAATATATTCTGAGTCGCTTTGCGAATTCCACCAAGGTGGCGCGTCTGCATTGACAACGCGGATGAACGCATGGCAGCCTCAAGTCGCAGATAGGCGGGCGATGCAATTCGACAAAAAGGCGAATGCGATCTGGAAAGGCTTGACCCAGCCTAAGGGAGTGAAGCGGATGGATGGGTTGCCGTGAGAAAAATCAAGAATGGATAATTCAGCTTGGTGGGCAAATTTCTTTACTCTGATTGCAGGACTCGGAGGCGCTGCGCTCGGTGCTGGCGCAACCGCACTTCTAACTTGGATACTTTCAAAGCAAGATAGAAAGGTGAGACAAAAATCAGAGTTTTTCCAACTCATGATCAAGCTGTCCCTGATTCTCACAGACTTTGTGAATCTCAAGCGTCTCATTGATCAGCAAGTTGCAGGTGCTCAGCAAAAAGGAATAGAAAATCAGCCTCTTTGGACAATGGTAAAACCTAGTGCTGGAAAGTTAGATCGAATTATCATCGAACCGAGCGAATTAGTTTGCCTGTATGAATTCAGAGCATTTGATACCGTAACCGCAATTATCGAAGCAACAATGCAGCACACAACAGTTGTTGACTCATTCAATACTTATTCTGAACTGCGCATGAGACTGAAAGACTATATGCCAAGTCACAGTGTAGAAGGGGCTGTGGTTATTTCTGCTTTGACATCGAAGCAATCGCTTGAAGTTACTCCACGATTGCTGGAACTTGAATCCACTATCGGTGAAATAAATAGAATGTTACCCGGCTTCGTTCAAACAACGACCGACCTAGTGCAAAGTCTTGGCCCTCTTGGCAAGAAAATTTTTGCTGATCCAAAATTTCCAACTATTTCAAACAAGCCGATCTAATCTTTCTGTCATCCGAGTCAAGCCCCCTCACCCTCCCATTGCAAGGGCAATGGGCCCCAACCCTCTCCCCTTTGGGGCGAGGGAAAGTAAGAAAATCTGACTGGCGCTTTCTGCTCCCTCTCCCCATCGGGGAGAGGGGTGGGGCCCGCCGCCCTATCAGCGGCGGGAGGGTGAGGGGCCTTGGCTTAGGGCGTTGATAATCGCCTTCAACACCGGATCAAGATCGCCGAAAATATCCTCATTGCGGAAGCGGATTACGCGGTAGCCCTGCTCCGCCAGAAAGGCACTGCGTTTTGCGTCATGCGCCAGTTGCTCGGGCGTTTCATGTGTTGCGCCATCAATCTCAATTACCAGCTTGGCCTCACGGCAGGCGAAGTCTGCGATGTAGGGGTCGATGGGTACTTGTCTGGAAAACTTCGCTCCATTCAGTTGGCGATTGCGCAGGTGTTGCCACAGAATATTTTCTGCTCTCGTTGACTCTCGGCGCAGGGTTCTGGCGCGGAAGATTGTTTGAGGTTCGTGGCGTGGCATGGAGTGAGGCTAAGGCCCCTCACCCTCCCATTGCAAGAGCAATGGGGCCCTCCCTCTCCCCAGAGGGGAGAGGTGTTAGGCGTGACTGCGATCTAATTCCAACACCGCATTCAGCAAAACCTGCGCGCCCGCTGCACATTCTTCCTGTGTGGTTGACTCTTCTTCGTTGTGGGAAATGCCGCCTAAGCATGGCACGAAGATCATTGTTGTCGGGGCGACCCTAGCGATATAGGCAGAGTCATGGCCGGCGCCTGAGGCCATTTCGCGCGCGGTGAAGCCTGCCTGTTTCACACCTTGGCGCACGCAGTCGATCAGCTCTGGTGCAAACTTCACTGCCGGCGAATTCCAGATGCGTTTTTCTTCAAGCGTCACCCGTCCCTGCTCCGCGATTTTGGCGATGGCGGTGCGGAAATCTTTTTCCATCTGGTCCAGAACTGCCTCATCCGGATGGCGCAGATCAACGGTGAAGAACACCTCGCCCGGCACAACATTGCGACTGTTGGGCCTATTCTCGATCAGGCCCACCGAGGCCACGCCGGGCAAATGTGCGAAACCAATATCATTGATGGCGTTGATCATCTGCGCTGCCGCCAACAATGCATTCTTGCGCAGACCCATGGGCGTTGCACCTGTGTGGCTCTCTTGGCCCTTCAGTGTCACTTCATACCAGCGCATGCCTTGCACGCCGGTGACCACGCCGACGATTTTGTTTTCAGCTTCGAGGATCGGCCCTTGCTCAATATGTAATTCAAACATCGCGCTGAATTTGACGGCACCGGCTTTGAGCTGGCCTTTGTAACCGATGCGTTGCAGCTCATCTCCAAGCTTAATTCCGTTGCGGTCCTCGCGGCTCCAGGCAAACTCCGGCGTGAACACGCCTGCGTAAACGCCGGAACACAACATGGCGGGCGCGAAGCGTGAGCCTTCTTCATTCGTCCAATTGGCAATCATAATGGGCGCGTTGGTTTCATAACCCATGTCCACCATGGTGCGTAGCGCTTCAAGCGCGCCGAGCACGCCCAACACGCCATCAAACTTGCCACCCGTCGGTTGTGTGTCGAGATGCGAACCCATGGCGATGGGGGCCATATCCTTGCGGCGGCCAGCGCGGGTGGCAAACATGTTGCCGACTTCATCAACCTGCACCGTGCAGCCCAGCTTCTCGCATTCGGCCTTGAACCAATCGCGCACCTTTTTATCTTCATCCGAAACCGTCAACCGCTTGATGCCGCCCTTGGGCGTGGCACCGAACTTGGCAGTTTCCATCAGCGCATCCCACAGGCGCTGCGGATTGATGGTGAGATTGGTTTTCGATGTCATTCAGCCGCCTTCACATTCGACGGATTGTTCGGGTGCTGAGTCCAGTTGCTATATTCAGGATTGATCTTCCGGCCCGTGCGCGCATCTGTGCCCGAGGTCTGCTGCACCATCGTGATACAATCCTGCACCGGGCAGACTTCAACACAGAGATTGCAGGCCACGCATTCGTTGTCCATCACTTCAAAATGGCGCTTTCCGTCTTTCGCTTTCATGATGGCCTGGTGTGAGGTGTCTTCGCAAGCCGCAAAGCAACGCCCGCATTTGATGCAGAGGTCTTGATCGATCTTGGCCTTGGCGATGTAATTGAGATTGAGATATTGCCAGTCAGTGACATTGCCCACAGCCCGACTGCGGAAGTCTTCAATCGTGGCATAGCCTTTTTCATCCATCCAGCGCGCAAGGCCCGATTTCATTTCCTCAACAATGCGGAAGCCGTAAGTCATTGCGGCGGTACAGACTTGCACCGTGCCTGCTGACATCGACATAAACTCGGCCGCGTCGCGCCAAGTGGTGATACCGCCGATGGCAGAAATCGGAAAGCCACGGGTTTCTTTGTCGCGTGCAATTTCCGCCACCATGTTGAGCGCGATCGGTTTCACCGCAGGTCCGCAATAGCCACCGTGAGAACCTTTTCCATCGATTGAAGGCTCTGGCGAAAACGTATCAAGGTTCACCGAAGTGATCGACGAAATCGTGTTGATTAAGGACACAGCGTCAGCACCACCCCTGAACGCGGCGCGCGCTGGTTGGCGAATGTCGGTGATATTGGGGGTGAGCTTCACAATCACCGGCATACGCGAATGTTGCTTGCACCAACGCGCCACCATTTCGATATACTCAGGCACCTGCCCCACCGCTGCGCCCATGCCACGCTCGCTCATTCCATGCGGGCAACCGAAGTTGAGCTCCACGCCATCGGCTTCGGTGTCTTCAACAGCTTTCAGAATTTTCTTCCAAGGCTCCTCTTCGCAAGGCACCATGAGTGAGACGATAAGAGCGCGA
>JAYWAB010000093.1:0-6841 GCA_043782835.1 Aestuariivirga sp. | reverse complement strand
ATCCAAAACCCCCAAATCCGTAATGATGCGGTTGACCACGCCCTTGCCAGTCAGCGGCAATTCACACTTCGGCAGAACCTTGCTGTCGCCCGCCTTGTTGGTGTGTTCCATGACGACGACGACACGGCCCACACCTGCCACCAAATCCATCGCCCCGCCCATGCCTTTCACGAGCTTGCCGGGAATCATCCAATTGGCAATGTCGCCAGATTCTGAAACTTCCATCGCGCCTAAAATCGCCATAGCAATCTTGCCACCTCGGATCATCGCGAAGCTCTGCGCGGAATCAAAAAACGCTGTCTGCGGCAGCTCCGTTACGGTCTGCTTGCCGGCGTTGATCAGGTCCGCGTCCTCTTCGCCCTCAAATGGAAAAGGTCCCATGCCCAACATGCCATTCTCCGATTGCAGCGTCACTTCGATGCCTTTTGGAATGTGATTGGCCACGAGTGTTGGAATGCCGATGCCGAGATTGACATACCAACCATCCTGCAATTCAAGCGCCGCCCGCGCCGCCATCTGATCGCGATCCCAAGCCATTATGCTGTTTCCTTCTTGCGAACCGTTCGTTGCTCGATGCGCTTTTCGTGGTTACCCTTGATCAAGCGGTGCACATAAATCCCCGGCAGATGAATACCGTCTGCATCCAGAGATCCCATTGAAACGATTTCTTCCACCTCTGCCACACAAACTTTGCCACAGGTCGCAGCAGGCGGATTGAAATTCCGCGCCGTCTTGCGGAACACAAGATTGCCCGAAGGATCAGCCTTCCAAGCTTTTACGATTGAAAGATCTGCATTGATCGCGCGTTCGAGAATATAAGTCTTACCATCAAAATCCTTATGTTCTTTGCCTTCGGCAATGACGGTGCCGACACCTGTGCGCGTGTAAAAGCCAGGAATCCCCGCGCCGCCCGCCCGCATTCGCTCAGCCAACGTTCCTTGCGGGTTAAACTCCACTTCCAATTCTTTCTGTAAAAACTGGCGCATGAATTCAGCGTTCTCGCCCACATAGGAAGACATCATCTTCTTCACCTGTCGGCTGGCCAGCAAAACACCAAGGCCAAAACCGTCGACACCTGCATTATTGGAAGCAATCGTGAGATTCTTCGTGCCCGCCCGCCTGATGGCGGCGATCAATAATTCGGGAATGCCGCAAAGCCCAAAGCCACCCGCAGCAATCAGCATGCCATCATGCAGCAGGCCTTCCAAAGCTTGGTCAGCGTTTTCATAAATTTTCTTCATTACAGGCTCCCTCGAACACCAAGGATTATAGCCGCAAGAGCGTCCCCAAAGCTATCGGCGCCCACGACTTTTAAGCAGCCGTTTTTGCCAAAAAAGCAAACGGCCCGGAGTGAGGAAAGCTCCGGGCCGCGTATCATTTTAGTGATCGTTTACTTCGGCAGTATAACCTTGTTAATAACGTGAATGACGCCATTGGACGCCATAATATCGGCGGCAGTGACCTGCGCTGTGCGGCCTTTTTCATCGGTAATATGCACTTTGCCTTTGCCCACCTGGAACCTCAGCACACAGCCCCCAACGGTTGTCACTGATGCTTTGCCCTTGCCCTTTTTCACCAGTGCAATCACATCCTTGGCCATCACATCGCCCGCAATCACATGGCAGGTGAGAATTTTGGTCAAGGTGGCTTTGTTCTCCGGCTTCACCAGGGTTTCACCCGTGCCCGCTGGCAATTTGGCAAAAGCGGCGTTGGTTGGCGCAAGCACTGTGAACGGACCTGTGCCCGACAATGTATCCACCAAACCAGCGGCCGTCACAGCGGCAACCAGGGTGCTGAAGCTCTTATTGCCAGCGGCAATTTCAACAATATTCTTCGCCTGCGCCATCGTGGCGAATGAAGTGGTGGAAAGAAGGCCAAGCAAGGCCGTGGCTGCAAATAGTTTGCGCATTGTAGACTCCCAAGAAAGATCTGAACCCGCACCATAGCGTGATCTGGTGACTTAACGAGATGACAAGCGGCGCGGTTCAACCCAGCCGTTCACAAGGTTCGCGCATGATTTCACGAAATCGTGAATGAAGAAATCCCGAGGACTTTGCCGACATGGCCTTGTTGCAAAACCGCAATGCAGCTGCGGCAATCAGCGGCAAGAACAGTTGCCCGCTCGACGCTAAAACGCTTTGCGCTGCCATCCCAAGGGCCTGCCGAAATCAAATTCCGGGCCACATTGTGATAGTCAATATTTTTGCCAGCGTTCTCACCCCGGCCAACCGCGACATTGACCAGAGGCGCCACACCATAAAGCCACAGCGTGCCACTTTCGACGGTAGCTTCGCTCACATGAACATCGATGCTGCCCCCAGCCACGGAAATTGAAACAGGCACGTTACGCGCCGCAGCCTGCGCCGCTGCAATGGCCGCATCAACGGCGCTATGGCTCGAACCAACAGCATGAGCCGCACCATTGATCACCATCTGTGGCGTATAGACTTGGTTATCACCCCGCACTTTGGCATATTCATTCTGGCGCTGTGAATATTGCGTCTTGCCCAAAGTGTCATGCCAGCCGAGATAATCCCAATAATCAACATTGAGCGACACGACGTGGACCCCTGCCCGGCTCATCAACTCGCCCGCCAATTTATCCGCAGGCGGACAATCCGAACAGCCTTGGCTGGTGAACAATTCCACAAGCACCTCGGGCGTTGCCGCCTCAGCAGATGAACGAAGAAGATAAGGCGCAGCAAGACCCGCCAAACCAAGCCCCAAAGCCGAACGACGCGAAATGATTTTTTCCATGCCCCTAAAATGGACAAAGAACAGAACAACTACAAATCACGCTTGGGTGATGATTTTGGGCCTAGAACTGCACCAGGGTCTTGAAACCGCCAAAGAACATGCGTTTGGCATCAAAGGGTACGGTCTTCATGTCGAAAGAGGCCATGAAGGGGTCTTTCATGATCTTCTTCCACACGCTGTTGCGGTGGGCCTTTGATTTGAAGGTGATATAGGCGCAACCAATCATCTCACCATTCTTCAGCTTCACCGATTGTGGAAAGCTGGTGACCTTGCCGGGCTTCACATCATCTTCCACCATTTCATGATAGCCAACAGCGCCGCAACGCTTCCAGGCCTTGGCACTGTCACGCGTCAACTTTTTGTAGGCCTTCAAATTTGTCGCCTTGAAAGGTACAACCATCACATCAACATAAGCCATCTGAACCTCCTCTGATGGCCACAGCATAAACCTGCTGCGTGGCTACTCAAGCCCCAACTCGCGTTGCTTCTTCTTGCTCAGGCCAGAGGCCACGAGGCGGTGACTTTCGCGCAAATAGGTTTTGAGTTCTTTGTCGGAAAGCGCTTTATCATTTGTGCGCTGAATCCATTTCATGCCGCGCGAAGCCAGATAGGGCGCAGGCCGACAGCCTTCCAACTCTTGCAGCATTTCAAAACTCAACGGCGAACATTTGAAGGTGATGCCGTGATCAGCGCTATTGTCGAACCAGCCGATGGCAAAGACTTTGCCGCCCACTTTCCAAACCGAAGCCCCGCCCCATTGCACCACATTGGTGGCGTTGGGCAGGGAGGCACAGAATTTGTTGTATTGGGTGACGTTCATGGGCGCGAAACTGCATCAGCGGCAGAATTTTCTCAAGACTCAACGTCTCAGAATAAATTACTATTTTAAGTAAATAATCCTTGACACCGTACGGTCGACCCCCTATATCTCGCCATACTCCAGCATTGGATTCAAGTTTCCGTTCCCCTTCACAAGTCTTGCAAGCTCAAGAAGACGACGTGAGGGTGAGTGGATTCACGGTCCAATGAGTGCGACGTCACAGCGCATCATAGACGGCGTTGATCAGCCTTTGACGCCGCTTATCAAGCTCTTCGCCAAAGCCCAGCATGTGATTGGTGACAAAAGCAAAGCCGAGGCGCGCTTCGGGATCAGCAAAGCCAAAAGCACCGCCCCATCCGCCATGGCCGAAAGTGGCGGCGGAGGCGCGGGGCTTCCACTCCGCATCATCCAGTCGGAAGCCTGCGGCCCAGCAGGTATCGTCTTGAAAGCCTTCGTCGCGGCCCATGAAGCGCTGGCGGGTGGCCTCAGTGACGGAGGCCTTGTGCAAGAGCGTGGGGCTGGCTTTCACCAAGTCACCATAGACTTTGGCGAGGCCCAATGCCGTGCCATGGCCGTTGCCGCCGGGAATCTCGGCAGCGCGCCAATCGCGGTGGTTAGGTGCCAAGGCATCGGGCTTTGGGTTTTGCACGCCTTGCGGATAAGGCGAGGATAACACGAGATCAACCCAATCATAGGAGCCTGGCCCGGCAATCATCTCGGCGCAGCGCACATCATCAGCAACGGAAACACCAACATGGAAATCCGCGCCCAGCGGGCGGGCAATTTCTTCACGGATGAAGGTGCCCAGCATCTTGCCGGTGACGCGCCGCAACGTCTCGCCCGCCAGTGTTCCGATGCTCAGCGCGTGATAAACGCAAACGCTGCCCGGCGCGTAATTCGGTTTCATGGCCTCGATCGCCTGCACGGTACGCGGCCAGTTGAGGTAAATGTCGTCAGGCACTTGGCCCGTAATGCCATTGAGGCCAGAGCGATGCGTCATCACCTGTTCCAGCCTGATCTCCTGCTTGCCATGGGCGGCAAATTCCGGCCACACCTCGGCAAGCCGCATGTCATAGCGCAACAACCCGCGCTCCACTGCCATGGCGATGGCCGTGGCCAACACACCTTTGGTGCAGGACCAGACATTGACCAACGTGTCCTGCGCCCAGGGCCTTGTGCCTGCAGCATCCGCATGGCCGCACCAGAGCTCGGCAACTGGCTCGCCATCAAGCACGACAGCCACGCTGCCGCCTTGCATCAACTCGTCGGCATGGCACGAGGCGAGAGCGTCTTTGAGTTTGGCGAATTTGGGATCGGTGGTGCCGTGGGCTTGAGTCATGCGCGGAGCTTAGGCTGGCTTTTGTGTCAGAGGCAATCGTCACCGATTCACGATTGAATGCTATGCGGCAGCGTTAAGGCCCTCATCCGCCCTTCGGGCACCAAGCGCGACTTGCTTCGCAAGCGCGTAACTCCCGAAGGGAGAAGGGTGAGGTTGTTCGAGTATAAAAACAATCGCCCTTCCCCCGATGGGGGAAGGTGCCCGAAGGGCGGATGAGGGCCTTGTCGCCCGATCAGATTCGTCCGAACCTATCCCAATGGACAAGTCACCCAAAGCACTTGCTTTTGCCCGCACCTTGCGTCGCGAAGAAACCGAAGCTGAGAGAAGACTCTGGGGTTATTTGCGTGACCGCAGATTGGGTGGTTATAAATTTCGCAGACAAGTGCCAATTCCACCATACATCGCAGATTTCGTCTGCATGAGCCATGGTCTCGTTGTCGAAGTCGATGGCGCGACACATGGCGATGCACTTGAAGTTGAATATGATGAACGGCGCACTGATTTTCTGAAGAACAAAGGATTTGCGGTTCACCGCGTGCAAAATGTTGATGTGCTTACCAACATGACTAACGTGTTGGATGAAATCCTCATTGTGCTGCAGGGCTTGAAGCCGCGCTAAGCTCCTCATCCGCCCTTCGGGCACCTTCTCTCGTAGGGAGAAGGGTGACTAATCTTAAGCCGCCTTGGCAATATTCCTCAACACGAACTGTAAAATTCCGCCGTTCTTGTAATAGTCGATCTCGTCCAGCGTATCGATGCGGCAAAGAACCTCGAAACTCATGCGCGAGCCATCGGCGCGTTCCACATCCACCTTCATTGTGGCACGTGGCTTGAGGCCTTCGGCCAAGCCATTGATGGTGATCTTTTCATCGCCCTTCAGGCCCAGTTTCTGCCAGCTGTCACCGTCTTTGAACTGCAGCGGAATAACGCCCATGCCCACCAAGTTGTTGCGGTGGATGCGCTCAAAATTCTGCGCGATCACGGCGCGAACGCCGAGCAAATTGGTGCCCTTGGCGGCCCAATCGCGTGATGAGCCATTGCCATATTCAACACCGGCAAACACCACCAGTGGCACGCCTTCCTTTTGATATTGCATGGCCGCATCATAGATCGGCATTTCTTCTTTTGAAGGATAGTGAATGGTGAAGCCACCTTCACGGCCATTCGGCCCCATCATGTGATTGCGAATGCGGATGTTGGCGAACGTGCCGCGCATCATCACTTCATGGTTGCCACGGCGCGTGCCATATTGGTTGAAATCCATTGGCGCCACGCCATTGTCTGTTAGATATTTTCCAGCAGGCGAAGCCGCCTTGATGGAGCCCGCAGGCGAGATGTGATCGGTGGTGATCTTGTCACCAAACAGGCCAAGCACGCGCGCGCCCGAAACATTCGTTACAGCCTTCGGCGTTGGCGTGATGCCCGTGAAGTAGGGCGGGTTCTGCACATAGGTGCTGGTGTTATCCCAAGCATAGGTTTCACCCTTGGCCACGGGAACACCGCGCCAATTCTTGTCACCCTTGAATACATCGGCATAACGGCTCTTGAACATCTTGGGCGTGATGTTCTTGCGCACGAAAGTTTCAATCTCTTTGTTGGTGGGCCAGATGTCTTTCAGGAAAACCGGCTTGCCCTTTTTGTCTGTGCCGAGTGGCTGGGTGGTGAGATCAATTTGCGTGGAGCCTGCCAGCGCATAAGCCACCACCAGTGGCGGCGAGGCGAGATAGGCTGCCTGCACATCAGGCGACACGCGGCCTTCAAAGTTGCGGTTGCCGGAGATGACGGCTGAGGCCACGATGCCTGAGTCATTGATGGCTTTTGAAATGGCCGGATCAAGCGGGCCAGAATTGCCGATGCAGGTGGTGCAGCCATAGCCCACGAGATAGAAGCCAACCTTGTCGAGTTCTTTCTGCAAGCCGCTTTTG
>JAYWAB010000092.1:0-2339 GCA_043782835.1 Aestuariivirga sp. | reverse complement strand
ATCGCCTTCAGCAATGTCAGCAAAAATTTCGATGGCGTTCTCGCTGTGGTTGATAACAATCTCAGCGTGATGGCAGGTGAATTTTTGTCGATCCTTGGTCCCTCAGGCTGCGGAAAAACCACCAGCTTGCGCATGATGGCAGGTTTTGAACAGCCCACTAGGGGTGAAGTTTTCATTCAGGGCAAGAGCGTGAACGGCGTGCCGGCATTCAAACGCCCAGTTAATATGGTGTTTCAGCATTACGCGCTCTTTCCGCATCTTTCGGTTGCTGACAATGTTTCATACGGACTGCGTCAGCGCAGTCCCCGGCCTGCGGCCCCAGAACTGCGCACGGCTGTGGCCGAAGCCCTAGCGATGGTGCGCCTTGAAGGTTATGAAAAGCGCCGCTCCTATGAGCTATCCGGTGGCCAACAGCAGCGTGTCGCCTTGGCGCGCGCGCTCATTAATCGGCCCTCTGTCTTGTTGCTGGACGAACCACTGGCCGCGCTGGATCGGAAGCTGCGCCGAGAAATGCAGATTGAACTGCAGAACCTTCAACGTAATGTCGGTATCACGTTTCTCCTCGTCACCCACGATCAGGAGGAAGCGCTGTCAATGTCTGATCGTGTTTGTGTGATGAGAGAAGGTCGTATCATTCAGACGGGTTCACCGCGCGAACTGTATGACAGCCCGGCCAATGCCTATGTCGCAGGTTTTGTCGGGAAGACAAATTTCTTTCCAGCTTCTGTTGTGGGCTCCCTCATAAGCGTCAGGCCCGAATTGATTGAAATGGCATCATCACGCAAAGTTCTGCCACCCGGTGTCACGCAGCAGTTTGACGTCAGCGTCCTTAATCGGATTTTCATGGGCGAACATACCGAATATCGGGTGATGCATGAAAGCATGGGCGAGTTCACCGTGCTGTCACCGCGAAAATCGGAAAGCACGTCGGGTGTTTTTGAGATCGGCGACAAAGCTGTTGTCGGATGGCGAAAACAGGCCGCACAGATTTTGGCAGATACTTAACAAGGGAGAGTGAACATGAGCAACGATCACATCAAGCCGCAAAAATTTCTAGATGAACTGCGCCGCTATCAAAAGGGCTCGGTGACAAGGCGCCATTTCCTTGGTGTCACCGGTCTGGGCCTGGCCACCGCTGTGATTGGCGGCGCTGTTCCCGGCCTTCGTCCGCGCAAGGCATTCGCTGAAGGATTGTCGGGCACTGTCAACTTCACGACCTGGCCTAACTATTTTGCCCAGGAAAACATCGACAACTTCACCAAGAACACGGGCGTGAAAGTCAATGTCACCATCTTTGGTTCCAATGAAGAAATGCTGGCCAAGCTCCAGGCGGGATCAACGGGCTGGGATCTGTTTGTGCCCACCAACTATACCATCTCAACTTATAAAAAACTCGATCTGATCGAACCAATCGATCTCAAACTGGTGCCCCACTATGACAAGGCCGCGCAGGATCCGCGCTTCACCGGACCAGGAACGATTGATGGCGTAGCTTACGCGCTGGTCAAGGACTGGGGCACTACGGGCTATGTGGTCGACACCCGCAAGGCAAAGACACCCGATACCTGGAAAGGTTTCTTTGATGCAGCCAACGGCCCTCTTTCGGGGAAGGTGCTGGTCCATGACTATCAGCTCACCACCATCGGCGGTGCTTTGAAGGCCTTGGGCTATTCCTTCAACTCTATTAATCCAAAAGAAAATGCCGAAGCAGAAAAGCTGCTGCTTGCCACCAAGCCTCACCTGTTCGGAATCAACTCTGACTATCAGCCTTCGATGCGCAACGGCGATGCATTGATGTCCATGTGCTGGACCAATGACGGTGCCCAGTTGCACCGCGACATTCCAGAAATGGAATATCGTCTCGGCAAAGATGGTGGTGAGATCTGGGCCGATCACTATGCCATTCCTAAGGGTGCTCCAAACCGTGCTGCAGGCTATGCCCTTATGGATTATCTACTCACGCCGGAAGTGAATGCCAAGGAAGTGATCTCCAATGGTGCGCCGTCTTCGGATACGCGTGTCAACAAGCTTGTGCCCAAAGAAATGTTGGAAAATCCAATACTCTATCCAGCTGCAGAATATCTTTCCAAACTCGAGTTTGGCGCAGCCGAGACTTTGACGAGCCCTATCCGTGCCGAAATCATGGCCCGCTTCAAGGCTGCCTGAGTATGACTGATGCGAGACACTCCCGCAGCCTCACAGCAGCTCTGCTGGCTCCTGCGGGTGTGTTCCTGTTTTTCTTGCTGGTTCTGCCCTTGGCCGTGATGGTGATCTATTCCTTTGGCTTGCGGGCACCAGAGGGCGGCTACCAAGCCGCCTTCACCCTCGACAATTATCTC
>JAYWAB010000091.1:0-11267 GCA_043782835.1 Aestuariivirga sp. | reverse complement strand
CCAATCCTTACCAATCGTGGGGTCATAGCTCAGCTGGGAGAGCGCTTGCATGGCATGCAAGAGGTCGGCGGTTCGATCCCGCCTGGCTCCACCAATTCTCCGATTTCATTTTGCTGACAGGCCGCCATGTTTCTCGATGAAAGCGAGCACGTCATTCAATCCACTCTGTCGCAACAGGTCTGTAAAGACGTAAGCGCGATCACCCCGGGCTATCTTTGTGTCGCTCTCCATCACGGCGAGATCGGCCATCACATATGGGGCGAGATCGACTTTGTTGATGACCAACAAATCCGAACGTGTGATCGCTGGGCCACCTTTGCGCGGGATTTTTTCGCCCTGGCATACGGAGATGACATAGATCGAGAGATCGGCCAGGTCGGGCGAAAACGTGGCGGCCAAATTATCCCCGCCCGATTCAATAAAGATCACATCGAGATCAGGATGGCGCTTTGACATTTCGGCTATGGCGGCGAGGTTGATGGAGGCATCTTCGCGGATCGCCGTATGCGGACAGCCGCCGGTTTCAACGCCCATGATCCGGTCTTCGGGCAAAGCTTGAAGGCGGTTGAGGATCAGTGCGTCTTCTTTGGTGTAAATATCATTGGTGATGGCCGCCACGGAGTATTTTTCGCGCATGGCTTTGCACAGTTTTTCAACCAGCGTGGTTTTTCCTGAACCAACCGGACCACCGATACCAACGCGCAAAGGGCCCCGAGAATGCAAAGAGCTCATGAACGAAAAATCCTCGAGTGTTGGGTTTCATGTTTCATCGCGGCTATGTCTGACAGCAACGTGCAAGATCCGAGATCGGCCAGTGTGGCTGTCGCAGCGCGCTTGGCGGTTGCTGCAATGACAGGCATTAAATTGCGCATGATTTCCAAGCCAGCTGTTTGGCCAAGTGGTACAAGGCGCACGGCGACTGAAATAAGCGCGTTAGAAAAGCCTTGCAAGAAAGCTAGTAATGCATGGTGCGCATCAAGCTGCATGGCTCCGCAAGCGCGGGCCGCTGCGATAGGATAGGCGATTGCACCGCCATGGTCGACCGTCGTCACAAACACTCCAGCCGCAATTTGAAATGCCGCGCCCAACTGCGTTGTCTCCAAATGGCGCTCACGCGATGAACAGAGCGCCAAGGCCAGTTCATTCACATTTTGATTTCGAAATTCCTGCACGAACAATATGGCATCATTCCAAGCCGAACCGCGCGTGATGACGTCTTCAATCCAGCTTTCCACATCAGCAGCGGATTTCACCAACCCATCTTCAATGGCCCATTCCAATCCATGGCTATAAGCATAGGCACCAATCGGGAAGGCTGGCGACATCCAGTTGAGCAGAAGTAAAAGCTGTTGTGGCTCAATGGCCATGATAGGCCCCATATTCAGGCGAGAATTGTTCATGCACAATTTTAAGCGTTGCACCGCGTTGTTCGAGCATTTGCGCAATCACCCCATCAGGTAGAATTAAAATGCGATCATATTCCAACTGCGCTGCCAAATGGCGGTTGCCGATATGCCAGGCCAGTTGCACAATATGGGCGGGGTTTGCCCCCCGGATTTCAAGCAGTTTTTCTTCAGCCGCGCGCACTTCGAGAAAGGTTCCATCTTCAAGCTCAAGATGATCACCATCTGCAATGAAAATTGAAAGCGGAAGATCGACTAAAACTTCTGCGCCACTTTCCGTGACAAGAAGCTTGCGCCTGAGGTGACGGTTTTCAGCTTTGAGTTCGATGCCGTCGGTTGCCGTGCCCGTTGTGTCGCTAAGTCTGATGAGTTTAACCGCCCGCATCAAAACAAAAAATACCGTTGTGCCATCGGCAGGCTTGTGGCTGGTTCACACACCAACAGCTCTCCATCCGCCCGCACTTCATAAGTTTCGGGGTTTACTGTGATATTGGGCATGGCGTGGTTGTGGATCATATCTTTTTTACCAATGCCACCACGCGTGTTTTTCACTGCTACCATCTGCTTGGCAGTACCCAAGCGCTTGTGGAGGCCGCCGGCAATTGCTGCTTGCGAGGTGAACACCACTGATGAATTGGTTAGTAGCTTGCCAAAGCTGGCAAACATCGGGCGATAGTGCACGGGTTGCGGCGTGGGGATCGAAGCATTTGGATCCCCCATCGGTGCGGCAGCAATGGAACCACCAAGCAAAACCATTTCGGGCTTCACGCCAAAGAAAGCGGGGTTCCACAACACCAGATCAGCGCGCTTGTCTATTTCGATGGAGCCCACTTCATGTGAGAGGCCATGCGCTATCGCTGGGTTGATGGTGTATTTCGCGATGTAACGTTTCACCCTCGCATTGTCATTGCCCTTGTCGCCCGCAAGCCCGCCGCGCTGCACTTTCATCTTATGCGCCGTTTGCCAGCAGCGGATTATTACTTCGCCGACACGGCCCATCGCCTGGCTGTCTGACGAGATCATCGAAAAAGCGCCCATGTCATGCAGAATATCTTCGGCGGCAATCGTCTCCTTGCGAATGCGGCTTTCAGCAAAAGCAATGTCTTCGGGGATTTGGGGCGAAAGATGGTGGCAGACCATCAACATATCCAAATGTTCGGCCACAGTGTTGATCGTGTAGGGGCGCGTTGGATTTGTCGATGAGGGCAACACGTTAGGCAGGCTCGCCACTTTGATAATATCGGGCGCGTGGCCACCGCCGGCACCCTCGGTGTGGAAAGTATGAATGGTGCGGCCTTTGAAAGCAGCAACAGTTGCTTCCACAAAACCTGACTCATTCAATGTATCCGTATGAATGGCCACTTGCACATCGAAGGCGTCAGCCACACTGAGACAATTATCAATGGCAGCTGGCGTGGTGCCCCAATCTTCATGCAGCTTCAACCCACAAGCACCAGCCAAAATCATTTCTTCGAGTGGTGCGGCAAGTGACGCATTGCCCTTGCCCATGAAGCCCAAGTTCATTGAAAAAGCATCCGCCGCTTCGATCATGCGTTCCAAATGCCACGCACCCGTGCATGTTGTCGCAAGCGTGCCATGAGCTGGCCCGGTGCCGCCGCCTAACATGGTGGTGATGCCGGAATAGAGTGCCTCTTCAATCTGCTGAGGCGCGATGAAATGGATATGGCTATCAATTCCGCCAGCTGTGAGAATCTTCCCTTCGCCCGCAATGATTTCAGTGGATGGACCAATGATGATGGTGACAGCATTCTGTGTATCAGGATTGCCCGCCTTGCCAATGGCGGCGATGTAGCCTTCTTTCAAACCAATGTCCGCTTTGTAAATTCCAGAATGGTCCACCACCAAGGCATTGGTGATCACCGTATCCATCGCGCCTTGTTTGCGCGTAGCCTGAGATTGGCCCATACCATCACGAATGACTTTGCCGCCACCGAATTTCACTTCCTCTCCATAGAGTGTGAAATCCTTTTCCACTTCGATGATGAGATCAGTATCAGCCAGCCGCACTTTATCGCCCACCGTGGGGCCATACATTTGCGCATAAGTTTGACGAGAGATTTTTGCCATCACAGCGGTCCCATCACTTTTCCTTGGAAGCCATAGATTTTGCGCAAGCCACCAATTGGCACAAGAATAACTTCCCGGCGCTGGCCTGGCTCAAAGCGCACGGCCGTTCCCGCCGCAATATCCAACCTCATGCCGCGGGCCGCCGTGCGATCAAAACTCAGGCTCTCATTGGTTTCAAAGAAATGATAATGGCTGCCAACTTGAATTGGCCTGTCGCCTGTATTGGCCACTTCGAGCATCATGCGCGTGGCACCCACATTGAGTTCAATATCGCCTTTGACAGTTATAACTTCGCCAGGGATCATTTCTCGCCTCTCAACGAATGGGGTGGTGGACAGTGACAAGTTTGGTGCCATCTGGGAATGTGGCCTCAACTTGTACGTCATGGATCATCTCGGCAATACCGTCCATCACCTGCGTTTTGGAAATCACGTGAGCCGCCTGTTCCATCAAATCCGCAACGCTTTTGCCATCGCGAGCACCCTCGACTACAAATTCGGTGATCAGCGCAATGGCTTCGGGGTGATTGAGCTTCACACCGCGCTCTAATCTTTTGCGAGCCACAGTGGCCGCCATGGCGATGAGCAGTTTGTCTTTTTCACGCGGCGTAAGCTGCATCTTCTTTCCTCAGAGGGTCCAAATTTTAGGCAAGGCTTCTGCCCCTGCCAGTGTATTGATTGCGGGAATCAAGGCTTTGCGCAAGGTGTAACCATCTTTGGCGATGAACCTTGCAACCAGCTTGCCATTCCAAGCCGAGGCTGCTGCAAAGTCGCGCATGGCCGCAAGTCTGGTCTCAGCGTCATCTGCCACGTAGACTAGGGTGGCCATGGCGTTTGAACCATTGAGCGTGGCTTTCGAGGTTGGCGGCTTTGGCCCAAGTTTCAAATCTTCCGCGTGAACAAGCTCGCCTTCACGCCAGATGCGCCAATGGTCTCGCAACTGGATGGAAGAGATTTTTTCATGCATTTCCGTGCGACCAAAAATGATGAGTTCCACGCTTAGAAATTTTGCGGAAGATGCAAGCTTTACTTCATAGCTGCGTTGAAGCGATGCATCGTCATAGAGAATCGTTTCATGCGGCAACCAAAAAAGTTGCCCACTTTGCGCCACAGAAATCTGCGTTGAAATTTGGGCAGGCGGCCCCAGCGTTTGATAGACGCGCTCAGCGGCTTGCGATGTAAGCGTCAATGTTGCGTGCGCACTGCATGAAAAATTGTGTTCAAACCTGTCTCCCCCCGCCAAGCCGCCGCCCGTATTGATGATGATGGCTTGCGTCGAACCGCGCGGCAGGCGAAGCTTTGAGGCACCTTCTTCGCGCAAAACATGCGGCCCCGATTTGCCCATGCTGAAGTTGAGCACGCCGAAGCTGCGTTGGTCTAGGAGTTTTGCAGTTGCCAACATTACGGAATGACTATGATCAATTTTTGAGAAATGCCAAGTCTCATTTACAAACTGACCGCATCGGGCTTAAGCGCGCAGAGTCGTTCGCGGCGATTGCCTACTCGGCAGCTTGGATCATGCGTTGGCTGTCACTGATCATCCTTTGCACTTCGATGCGGCATGAGCCGCAACCCGTGCCTGCCGCTGTGGCATCACAAACGGCCTGCAGCACTACACCTAAGTTTTTGTCGATGAAGCGGGCGATTTGGTTGCGGCCCACATTCATGCAGGCACAGAGAATGGGGCCTTTGTCTTCGCCTGCAAGCATCGGTCTGCCTGCCAGGATTTCCAGTGAATTGATTGATTTTCCGAGTTGGCTTTGCAGCCAATCGCGCGCGGCTGATACTGGCCTATCGCTGGCAATGAAAACGAAACTCAAACGGCCCCCTTCCAGCGCTAGACAGCGAAACTGCGCGGCGTTTGCGCCTTGCACCGAACTTGCGATTTCAATAGCCGGGAACTGAGCTGAGAGAAATTTGATCCATTCATTCGGCACAGATTCGTGTGCGCATTCAAAAGCGTGACCAGACTCTATGGGGCGTATTGCAAAATAATCGAGATCACTTCTCACGGTCTGAAGCGAAATGCCAAAACCATACCAAGCTGCCACATATGGACGCAACGTGACTTGCGCAGACTTGAGTGCTGGTTGCCCGCTCACGGGATCGCGGCGTTGTGACATCGCTACATTCGATAAAGCATTGTTGGCAAATATACTGCTCCAATGCATCGATTGGAACACTTGGCCAGTCTGCACAGTTTCAGAAATCAAAGCGCGTGCAAGACTTCGTCCGTGTTCATTCTGAATTTCAACAATTCCTGCTGCCACAACGCCAAGTCGTGCCGCATCCTGCTCCGAAATTTCCACATGCGGCTCAGCGCGGTGGCCGAAGAGTTTCGACACAAGCCCTGTGCGCGTCATGGTGTGCCACTGATCGCGGATGCGGCCTGTGTTGAGGGTTAGGCCGTTGCGCTCAATAGCAACATATTGTGTCGGCACAAAACGTGCCTTGCCATTTGGCGTTTGAAACTTTCCATCGGCGAATGGTCGCTCACCACCCCATTGTTGCGGTGAAAGCGTCTCATAATCTTGGTTGCGCCAGTCTTTGAGATCGAGTTTGCGCACCCCATTGTTGGCGACGGTGGTAAGGCGCGTGTGTTCGGCGAAAATCTCCGATGGTGATTCATAGTTGAAGCCATCAAAGCCCATGGCCTTGGCGACATCGGCCATGATCTTCCAATCAGCGCGAGTTTCAGCAACCGGAACCACAAAGCGGCGCTGACGGGAAATGCGGCGTTCAGAATTTGTGACCGTCCCATCCTTCTCACCCCAACCTTGGGCAGGCAGCAACACATGAGCATAGCGGGCCGTTTCAGTGTTGGCTGTGACATCGGACACCACGACGAAGGGGCAGGCCTTCAGAGCTTGTGCAATGAAATTGGAATTGGGCATCGACACAGCCGGATTGGTGGCCATGATCCACAAAGCTTTGATGCGGCCATCATGCACGGCTTGAAACAGATCAACGGCTTTCAAGCCCGGATTGTTCGCGATGCGCGGTGCATTCCAGAATTCCTCCACGACTTCGCGGTGATCAGCGTTTTCAATATCCATATGCGCGGCCAACATATTGGCAAGGCCGCCGACCTCGCGCCCACCCATAGCGTTGGGTTGGCCGGTGATGGAAAACGGCCCTGCGCCCGCCTTGCCTATGCGGCCCGTGAGCAAATGGCAATTGATGATGGCATTGACTTTGTCTGTGCCAGAGGCGGATTGATTTACACCCATGGAGAATGCAGTTACGGTTTTGGGATGTTTGGCAAAGAGTTGGTAAAAGGCCTCCACATCGCGCTCAGACAGGCCACAAGCTTCCGCCACTTTTGCGATCGTCCAACTGTGGGCCGTGAGCAGTGTTTCAGCTAGGCCTTGCGTGTGCGCGTTGATATAGGCGCAATCCGTCTCACCGCGGCTGTAAAGATATTTGAGTAAGCCATTGAACAATGCCACATCGGATTGTGGTGTGATGGCGAGATGCAAATCCGCCACTTCTGCCGTCACTGTGCGGCGCGGATCGATCACGACAACTTTTGTGCCGCGCTTTTCACGTGCGGCTTGCAGGCGCTGAAACAGAACCGGATGGCACCAGGCGAAGTTAGAACCCGTGAGCACAACAAGATCGGCTTCTTCGAGATCAGAATAATTGCAGGGCACCACATCGGCCCCGAAAGCGCGCTTGTGGCCTGCCACGGCTGAAGCCATGCAGAGGCGGGAGTTGGTGTCGATATTGGCCGAACCGATGAAGCCCTTCATCAGTTTGTTGGCAACGTAATAGTCTTCGGTAAGAAATTGCCCGGAGACATAGAAGGCCACAGAGTCTGGTCCGTGCTCGGCAATAGCTTGGCTGAACTTCCGGGCAACTAAAGCGGTGGCCTCATCCCAGCCGACACGTGCGCTGTTCACCTGCGGATGCAGCAAGCGCTGTTCTGCACTCAAGGTTTCGCCAAGGGCCAGGCCTTTTGAACAGAGCTTGCCGAAATTGGCTGGGTGTTCAGGATCGCCCGCGATTGCAACGCTTCCGTCAACTTTTCGCGTCGCCAAAACACCGCAGCCCACGCCGCAATAGGGGCAGGTGGTGCGCGTGGTTGTCATGCGACCTGTTGCAACAGCGTCGCAGATTCAATGAACACTGTGCCCGCTTCAACTTTGCATTTCACTTTGCGGGCACAGCCTTGATCAGGGCCTTTCACATCGCCCGTTTCGAGCCCCACGACCCAATTGTGCAATGGGCAAGTGACTTGATCACCATGTACAATGCCCTGGCTCAAGGGTCCGCCTTTGTGCGGGCATTTATCCCAAAGTGCAAAGATGCGGCCTTCGGCCGTTTTGAAAATCGCGATGTCGCCTTGCTGAGTTGAAACCACACGCGAACCACGAAACGGCACATCGTCCACCATGCCAACTTTGACCCACTGATCCATTATTCTGCCGCCATTAATTTTGGAAATGTGCGCATGGCTTCAAACTCATGGGCATCTTTGCCGTTCACCCGTTCTTCCCATGGATCAACTTGCAAGAAGGTTTGCGCAAATTTGAATCGCTCGAAATAGTGTGTGCGTTTTTCTTTGTCAGCCATGATTTTCTCGCGGATGGAATCCAGCCCCACGCGCTTGGCCCATTTGTAAATGCGTTCGAGATAATGGCCCTGCTCACGATAAAGCTGTGTCAAAGCTGCAATCACTTCAATCGCGTCTTCTTCGGTGTCCACATGGCCCAGAACTTCTGTGCCCTTGATGTCAAGGCCCGCAGCGCCCGCAAAGTGAATGTCGTAGCCTGAATCAACACAGATCACGCCGATGTCTTTGCAGGTGGCCTCCGCGCAATTGCGCGGACAACCAGAGACAGCCATTTTCACTTTTGCGGGCGTCCAAGATCCCCACATGAATTTTTCGAGCTTGATGCCAAGCCCCGTTGAATCTTGCGTGCCAAAGCGGCACCAATCTGTGCCGACGCAAGTTTTCACCGTGCGAAGGCCTTTTGCATAGGCCGCGCCGGACACCATGCCAGCGGCGTTGAGATCAGCCCAGACTGCGGGCAAATCTTCTTTTTTCACGCCCAGCAAATCAATGCGCTGGCCGCCTGTCACTTTCACAGCGGGGATTTGGAATTTGTCGGTCACATCGGCGATGGCGCGAAGTTCTTTGGCTGAGGTCATGCCGCCCCACATGCGCGGCACCACCGAATAAGTTCCGTCTTTCTGGATATTGGCGTGGACGCGCTCATTGACGAAACGTGATTGGTTGTCATCGATATATTCACCGGGCCATTCCGCAATCATATAATAATTTAGGGCCGGACGACATTTGGCGCAGCCGCAGGAGGTTTTCCATTCCAATTCCTGCATCAGCTGCGGAATATTTTTCAAAGGCTTGGCCACGATCAAACGACGCACATCGGCATGGCCCAAATGTGTACAGCCACACATCGGCTGCACGGCGTTTGGCCTGTAGCTATCACCCAGCGACAGCACGAGAAGCTTTTCAACCAAGCCTGTGCAAGAACCACATGAGGCAGATGCCTTCGTATGGGCACGCACTTCGTCAATCGACGTGAGACCTTTGGCCGTGATCGCATCGGTGATTTTACCCTTGCATACGCCGTTGCACCCGCAGATTTCTGCGTCAGGGGTTAAGGCTGCAACGGCCGCCATAGGGTCCAGCGGAACTCCTCCGGCATAGCTCTGGCCAAAGATGAGCATTTCGCGATCTGCGGAAATATCTTCGGCCTTTTTGATTTTGTCGAAGAACCATGGCCCATCTTCGGTGTCGCCATACATTACAACGCCGATGATGCGGTTTTCTTTGATGATGAGGCGTTTGTAAATGCCGCGTGAAGCGTCACGCAGCACAATCTCTTCGCGGTCTTTGGCCTCGGCAAAATCGCCTGCTGAATAAAGCTTGATGCCGGTGACTTTGAGTTTAGTGGCCGTGACGGAACCTTTATAGGCAGCAGCTTCGGCCGCAAAAGTTTTTGCCAGCACATTGGCCATTTCATAGAGTGGGGCGACCAAGCCATAGACCATGCCATTGTGTTCAGCACATTCGCCCAGCGCATAAATGTCAGGATCGCTAGTTTGCATTTGTTCATTGACCACAATGCCCCGCGCAATCGTCAGCCCTGCTCCCTTGCCCAGCGCCGTGTTGGGTCTGATGCCAACGGCCATCACAACGACGGAGGCAGGGATCACCGTGCCATCAGCAAGCTCAACACCTTCGACAAATTTTTCGCCCACAATAGACTTTGTGTTGGCACCATTCAGAACCGTAATACCGCGTTGTTCCACGGCTGCCTTCAACAAATGCCCAGCAGCCGGATCAAGCTGACGCTCCATCAATGTCGGCATGATATGAATCACGGTGACATTCATGCCTTGCTCTGACAGACCCGCCGCTGCTTCAAGGCCCAGCAAGCCACCACCAATCACAACCGCATTACCGCGCGATTTGGCGGCCAACATCATGGCCATCACGTCATCAAGATCGCGGTAGGATAGTACGCCTGGAAGGTTGTTGCCGGGCACGGGAATGATGAAAGGCACGGATCCCGTGGCAATCACCAGCTTATCATAGCTCTCAACAACGCCGCTTTCGGATGTTACCGTTTTTGCAACACGGTCAATCGCCTTGATCTTGTAACCTTTGTACAAAGCAATGCCGTGTTTGATGTACCAGCCATCACCATGAATGACGATTTCCTCGAAGGTCTTCTCCCCCGAAAGAACTGGCGAAAGCATAATACGATCATAGTTGACGCGGGGCTCAGCATTGAAAATCGTCACATCATATTGATCTGGTGCCAGCTCAAGCAAATGCTCCAACATGCGCCCCGGCGCCATGCCATTGCCGATGATGACCAGTTTCTTCTTCATCGCGAACCAACTCCCATGGGCAAAGTGCGGTAACTTTGTGCACTGCAGTATTTTTCTGATTACTGCTACGCAAGCGCCATGCCAAAGCACTGACGATTCCGATAAATCTGGTATTTATTTGATAAATAACGTCTTTTTCTTGATCTCCATGTTTGCTGCAAAGTGCTTGAAGCCTGTGCAATGCATAAATAGCATGCAGAAAGCTTGATTTAATTGCATAAATAATAGGCATCTTCGTATCTGCGTGTTTTTTAATCAACCAATTAAAAATATTTCTTTTCATGTAGTTATGCGTGAATTCGGAGGCAATGGCGAATTGGCATGTATATTGCGATGCAACATGCGTCAGAGGAGAATTTTATGACCCAAGCCGCCGTTTCTCGATTTCCATTTTTCAGCCTTGAGTCGCGCATTCGCATTTTGCACTTCAGCTGGATGGCATTTTTTGTCAGTTTTGTGGTGTGGTTCAATCATGCGCCTCTGATGGCGGCGATCCGCGATACGTTTAGTTTGTCGAAGCCGCAAATTGCTGCCCTGCTCGCTCTCAATGTGGCGCTGACCATCCCGGCGCGTATTCTTGTCGGCGTATTTGTCGACAAGCTGGGGCCGCGGTTGATGTATACGGTTTTGCTCGCCGTTTCTGGTGTGATTTGCCTGGGCTTTGCTTTTGCGCATAGTTTCACAGAACTTGCGATTTGGCGCTTTCTTCTGGGCTTTGTTGGCGCTGGCTTTGTTGTGGGCATCCGCATTATTGGTGAATGGTATCCTGCGCGCGAAGCCGGGCTGGCCCAAGGTCTCTATGCGGGTTTGGGCAATTTTGGCTCAGCAGCAGCTGCTGTGGCCCTGCCCACGCTTGCTGCAAGTTTCGGTGGGCCAGAAGGCTGGCGTTGGGCCGTTGCCGCGACAGGCC
>JAYWAB010000090.1:0-2204 GCA_043782835.1 Aestuariivirga sp. | reverse complement strand
CGGGTGTGCCATGACGTGATCTCGCCGGTTGGGGCCATCGCCAACGGGCTCGAGCTGATGGATGACAGCGAAACTGACGAAGAGATGAAGAAGACAGCGCTGGAAATGGTCAAATCGTCAGCCAAGACGGCAACGGCGAAACTGAAATTCTGCCGTATCGCTTTTGGCGCCTCGGGTTCGGCTGGTGCGCTCATTGACATGGGGGAAGCGGGCGAAGTGGCGCGCGGATTTGTCGGCGAAGAAAAAACGAAACTGGAGTGGAATGCGCCGCGCGAGAACCGCCCGAAACAAGAAGTGAAGTTGCTGCTCAACATGCTGCTCATGGCGATCTCGGGGATTCCCCGCGGTGGGGTCGTTACGGTGTCAGTTGATGGCCGCAACTTTGCAATTACCGCAAAAGGCGAGCGCGCCAAGATCAATGAAAGCCTTGCCGGCGCACTTTCTGGCGCTGCCGATATTTCGGGGCTCGATGCGAGGCTGGTGCAGCCCTACTATGCCCGCATCCTGGCGGAAGCTTCCAACCTCAAACTCACCATGGCGATGGAGAGTGAGGACACGGTGGCTGTGCGCGCCGTGCCTCTTGAAGCTGTTGCTGCGGCGTAAGTCTCACTTCGCCTTGGTCGACACCAGGATCTGCGGTGCGGATTTCTGCAGGCTGACCCACTGATTGGCCTGCTGCTGTGACTGGCGTTTCAGAAAAGTGTAGCCGGTGGTGTTCCAGCGCAGGATTTCATCGCGGCGGTTGTCAAGGATGATGTCGCCCCGGCTGGTGGGAATGGTCAAGACGGCGTGGCCTTCGCGGTTCTCATCAAGCACCACCGTGATGAGCAACACGTCGGGGTTAAAACCCATGCCGATCAGATAGCGCTTTTTAAGCAGCACATAATCTTCGCAATCACCGGCTGTGGTGGGATAAGTCCAATAATCGGGGACATGGTAGAGTTCCATGTCCGACGCTGGCCGGATTTTGGTGTTGACGTAGTGGTTGACCTGGCCAATTTGATCCCAGTTGTCCTTGTTCAGAGCAAGTGTTTCGAGTTTGCCGCCGGAAAACTTGCATTCTGCTTCACCGCGGCCACAGAAAGACACATAGCCCAAGGGCGGTACCGTCTTGCCAAATTCAGTGGCGCGCGGCGTGTCGGTGGGTTTCTCGAAATTTCCGGAGATGACTTGCGTGACGTTGTTCACAGCCAGCGCCGGACTTGCCGCGCAGCTCAGCAGGACCACAACACACACAACACACTTGAACAAAAAGCGACGCACCATGACGCCACCAAATAAACACAATCCGGCGGCGGACCACAGGTGATAGTTAATAGATGGTTAACACGGTGAACGCAGTTCCGCCCAGTCGCCAAATGAAAAACCCGGCCACGCTGGGCCGGGTTTTAAACTTTGAAGCAAGTCTGGTCAGAAAATTCTGGTTTCGGCCAGGCTTGCTTTGTCCCGCAATTCTATCGGGCGATCTCGTTCACGCAATTTTGAGCAATTCTTGTTCTTCGGCACCGTGCATGGGTGGGGCGCCTTCGCGCAGCACATAGCCACGGCCCCAAACGGTTTCGATGAAATTCTTTCCTTCAGCAGCGTTGGCAAGTTTCTTGCGCAGCTTGCAGATAAACACGTCAATGATTTTAAGTTCCGGCTCGTCCATTCCGCCATAGAGGTGGTTGAGGAACATTTCCTTGGTAAGGGTGGTGCCTTTGCGCAAGCTCAAAAGCTCGAGCATCTGATATTCCTTGCCCGTGAGATGCACGCGTTGGCCCGCGACTTCAACTGTTTTGGTGTCCAGATTGACGACGAGTTCGCCAGTGTGGATCACCGATTGGGCGTGGCCCTTGGAGCGGCGGACGACCGCGTGGATGCGGGCGACCAATTCGTCTTTATGGAAGGGTTTGGTCATATAGTCATCGGCGCCGAAGCCCAAGCCTTTGACCTTGTCTTCAATACCGGCCAAACCGGAGAGAATGAGAATGGGCGTGCCCACTTTTGAGACACGCAGTGATTTTAACACTTCATAACCCGACATGTCCGGCAGGTTGAGATCAAGCAGTATGATGTCGTAGTCGTAGAGCTTTCCAAGATCCACGCCTTCCTCACCGAGGTCCGTCGTATAAACGTTGAAACCTTCAGACTTCAGCATCAGCTCGATTGATTGTGCTGTTGCTGTATCGTCCTCGATCAACAATACCCGCATGTCTTTCCCC
>JAYWAB010000089.1:0-6157 GCA_043782835.1 Aestuariivirga sp. | reverse complement strand
GTTGAAGTTGCCCTTGGCGTTTCGCGGATGCACCGCATTTTGCGCGAGTTTGACGGCGTTCCGTCTCATTTGTGGAGCAATGCTGGCTTTGGCCGCCATGCCTTGCTGTTGCCAACGCCGGGTGAACAGCACTCTTTTGGCCTGAGATTGGTTCAGGAGTTCCTTTTGCGGGAAAGCTGGACTGTGACCAATAAACCTGTCAAAGATGTCCATGAACTTGGACAGTTGGTCGCGCAAGAACACTTTGACATAGTGGGCCTATCACTCAGCGGTCAAACTGTTGTTGAATCTTTCTTGGAAGCGATTCGAATTATTCGAAAAGACTCGAAGAATCGTCACGTAAAAATAATAGTCGGCGGCCATCTATTTGTAGAGAAGCCGGAGTTAATTGAGTCTTGTGGTTCAGACGCCTACGCCGTAGATGCGCCTGCAACAGTTACGATTGTCAACGGTTGGGCAAATCAATTGTCCTCCGTGGCACGAAAGGAATTAGATTTTGGCTAACCTCGCGGGTACTTCGGGTTCCTTGCAATTTGATCCAACAATGGGTTTTCAGGATCCAGCCTTGGTGGCCTCCATTCTTGCCTCGGCGGTTGATGTGACAATTCTGATGACGGCTGAAGGCATCATCTGCGACCAGGTGTTGGCGGCCTCCGAAATGCCGCGCAGTATGTTTACGGGTTGGCCAGGAAAATCGCTTGCTGACACGGTAACCGTTGAAAGTCGCATAAAAATTGAACAACTGTTGGGTGAGGCCGGTAATGGCAATCCACGCTGGCGGCAGGTCAACCACCCGATGGTTGGTGGGCTGGATATTCCGATCAGCTATAGTGCGGTGAAAGCCGGACCAAATGGTCATATCATTGCCATTGGCCGCGATATGAGCACGGTGTCTCAGTTGCAACAGCGTTTGCTGTCAGCCGAACAAGCCGTTGAACAGGAATATCAGCGCTTGCGCAACTCTGAAACGCGCTTCCGCGTCTTGCTGCAATCCGCCACTGACGCAATCATGATTGTCGATGCCCGCTCTGGCCGAGTGGCTGAATGTAACCCAGCTTCATCTGCACTTCTTGGCCGCCCACTGAAGCGCATCGAAGGGGCAATGCTTGAAGACGTATTTACGGCTGATGATTGGGCTTCGATAAAAATAGCCCTTGATATACTGCGCAACTCGGGCCGCTCAGAAGACATTGTTCTGCGCCCATCAGAGGATCGCCAGCAGGCCGTTTTGTCTTTCAGCATGTTCCGCCAGGAAAACTCCACCTATTATCTTCTCCGCATGGTGCCCCATGCCATTGGAATCTCGGCGGTGGTTTTGCCGAAAGCCCAGTCAAAGGTTGTGAAAATCATCAGTGAAATGCCTGATGGATTTATCGTGACAGATACGGATATGAAGGTTCTTACGGCCAATGCCGCTTTCCTGGAATTGGTGCAGCTGGCCTCCGAAGAACAGGCCCGCGGCATATCGCTGGATACGTGGTTGGGCCGGCGCGGTGTTGATGTCAGCCAGATGGTCAGTCAGTTAAAAGACAAAGGCGAGATTCGCAATTTCCACACGATTGTGCGTGGCCAATTTGGCGCGGTGGAGGATGTCGAAGTATCTGCCGTTGCAGTGATGGAAGGTGAAACACCGTGCTTTGGTTTTGCTTTGCATCACGTCAGCCGTCAGGCTGCAAACACCAATAGCAAGAAGCAAGACCAGGGTTTGCTGCGCTCAGTGGATGAATTCACCAAGCTCGTCGGTAAAGTTCCATTGAAAGAACTGGTGCGCGAGTCCACCGATATTATTGAACGCCTGTGCATCGAAGCCGCGCTGCAAATGAATGGTGACAATCGTGCCAACGCTGCCGAAATGCTCGGCCTCTCGCGCCAGAGCCTTTATGTGAAACTGCATCGCTATGGCATCGACGACATGGGCCTCAGCGAATCGTCAAATTGACGATTAAAAGTGTATATCTGAATTGACACATTAGGGAGATGGTCCTATCTTTTTTTGATGGACCATTCTATTGCAAAAACGGCACCTATTTCTACGCCAAGCTTGCGCGCCAGCCTTGAGCTTTTAAAGCCCGTCACGTGGTTTGCGCCGATGTGGGCCTATGGCTGCGGCATCGTTTCTTCCGGCGTTTCCATCAGCGATCATCTGTGGACCTTGATTGCGGGCATTGCGCTGTGCGGGCCTTTGGTATGTGGCACATCACAAGCCTGCAATGATTGGTACGACCGCCACGTGGACGCCATCAATGAACCGCATCGCCCCATTCCGTCTGGCCGTATTCCGGGCCACTGGGGGCTATATATCGCGATGGGTTGGACAGTTCTGTCACTGCTGGTTGCATATTCTTTGGGTCTTTGGGTCTTCTATCCCACGATTGTCGGTCTCGTTGCAGCCTGGGCCTATAGCGCGCCACCACTGCGTTTGAAGATGAATGGCTGGTGGGGCAATGCGGCTGTGGGGTTATGTTATGAAGGCCTGCCGTGGTTCACCGCTGCTGCTGCAATGCTCGCAGGTCGCCCTCCACAAGAAGTGATTATATTGGCCCTACTTTACAGCGCGGGCGCGCATGGCATTATGACCTTGAATGACTTCAAAGCGGTTGAAGGCGACAGGCTGATGGGCATTGGTTCGCTGCCAGTGAAACTGGGCGAAGCCAATGCCGCAAAACTGAGCTGCGTGGTGATGGCGATCCCACAAGTGATTGTGGCTGTCTTGCTGTTGCAATGGAACAGGCCGTTCTATGCGGATATTGTTGCCGTGTCTCTCGGTTTACAAATTTTTTGCATGTTGCGCTTGCTCGATGACCCCAAGAAATATGCCCCTTGGTACAATGGCACAGGTGTCACACTTTATGTTTTGGGCATGTTGGCCTCGGCCATTGCCGTGCGTGGGGGGCTTTGATGGCTGAAAAATCACTCGGATGGCTTGGCATCGCGCGTCTTGGGCTCATACAAGCCTCTTTAGGTTCAATTGTCGTACTCACGACAACCACGATCAACCGCGTCATGGTGGTTGAACTTTCAATGATGGCGATCATTCCCGGCCTTTTGGTGGCGTGGCATTATGCGCTCCAAGTATTGCGCCCACGATGGGGCCATGGCTCTGACAATGGTGGCAAGCGCACACCGTGGATCATTGGTGGCATTGCCACTTTGGCCAGCGGCGGATTTCTCGCTGCCGTTTCTGTTTGGCTTGCGGCCAGTTATTTCTGGGCGGGCATAGTGCTGGCCACAATCGCTTTTACTTTGATTGGTATCGGCGTGGGCGCGGCGGGCACGTCACTGCTGGTGTTGCTAGCAGAAACCGTCAAACCAGAACGGCGTGGTGCTGCGGCCACGGTGGTTTGGACCATGATGATCGCGGGCTTCATTCTGACCACAGTTCTCGCGGGCAAATTCCTTGATCCCTTCTCAATGCAAAGACTAGTGGTGATTGCCGCAGTGGTGACAACAACCGCCTTTGCCCTCAGCACCATCGCGGTTTGGGGTCTTGAAAAAACCTATGCCAAAAGGGCAACGCCAAAAACTGACTCCGAAAAAGTGAAATTCAGTGCCGCCCTCAGAGATGTTTGGCAGGATTTGGAAGCACGGCGCTTTGCAATTTTTGTATTCATTTCCATGGTGGCCTATAGCGCACAAGAACTGATCATTGATCCGTTCGCAGGATTCCTGTTTAATTTCACGCCGGGCCAATCCACGTCTCTTTCAGGCACGCAACATAGCGGCGTCTTGCTCGGCATGGTGCTTGTCGGTGTGGCTTCATCCTTTGCCAACAAGGCCAAGGCCTTGGCCTTGCGCAATTGGACGGTGTTTGGCTGCCTCTGCTCGGCCTTGGCTTTAGCAGGCCTTGTGGGGGCCGCCACCGTGGGAGCGTCCTGGCCGCTCAAACAAAATATTTTCGCTCTTGGATTTGCCAATGGCATGTTTGCCGTGGCCGCAATTGGCTCGATGTTCAGTGCTGCTGCGGGCCAATCTTCACGAGAAGGCATACGCATGGGCCTGTTTGGTGCTTCACAGGCCATTGCCTTTGCGGCAGGCGGATTCCTCGGCACAGCGACTGCGGATATTCTCAAGTTTTTCACTCACTCGAATGCGATCAGTTATGGCAGCGTGTTTGGGCTGGAAGCCGCCCTCTTCATCGTCTCGGCACTGCTCGCAATTCGCATTGGTGCCGCACAACCTCTATCGGCAAAATCGCTCAAACTGGCAGCGCAGCCTGATTTGGGATTATCATCATGAATGAAACCTACGACATCATCGTTGTTGGCGGCGGCCCATCCGGCGCAACGGCTGCAACGATAACGGCCAAAGCCGGAAAACGCGTTCTGCTTTTGGATCGTGCGGGCCGCATCAAACCTTGCGGCGGGGCCATTCCGCCACGCTTGATCCGCGATTATCAAATTCCCGCACATTTGATCGTCGCTCGCATTGACGCAGCGCGCATCGTCTCACCTACAGGACGCATTGCCCATATGCCTGTCGATGGCAGCTATGTGGGCATGGTGGACCGCGCGGATTTTGATGAATATCTGCGAAGCCGCGCCGCAGAGGCAGGCGCCACGCGCGCCACAGGCACTTACACAAAATCCACCCGTGATGAAGATGGCTGTTTGCGCATCCACTATGAAATGAAAGACGGCACGGAAGCCTCGGCGCGCACCAAAATGGCCGTTGGCGCAGATGGGGCGTTGTCCAAGCTCGGCCGCGATCACGTCAAGGGGGCTGACAAAACCAAACTTGTGTTTGCCTATCACGAGATAGTGGAACGTCCTGAGACTGCTGAAACTTACTCAGCCGAGCGATGCGATGTTTATTACAATGCGCGTTATTCGCCGGATTTTTATGCTTGGGTTTTCCCCCACGGCAAAACCGCTAGCATTGGCACAGGCAGCGCGCATAAAGGCTTTGCCTTGCGCGAGGCCGTGGCAAAGCTGCGTGATGACGCGGGCTTTGCGGGCAGCAAAACCATTCGTAAAGAAGGCGCGCCTATTCCGTTAAAACCGCTCAAGCGCTGGGACAATGGCCGCGATGTTCTTCTGGCAGGAGATGCCGCTGGCGTTGTGGCCCCGGCTTCGGGCGAAGGGATTTATTATGCCATGTTGGGCGGCGAATTGGCCGCCGATACGGCGCTGGCCTTTTTGCAAACCGGAGATGCGCGCGTTCTGGCGCAGGCCCGCAAAAGCTTTATGCGCGCCCATGGCCTCATCTTCCGCATTCTCGCGATGATGCAACATTTCTGGTATGGCAGCGATAAACGGCGCGAGCGTTTTGTTTCCATGTGCCGCGACAAGGATGTGCAGCGCCTGACTTGGGCGGCCTATACGGAAAAGAAAATGCACCGGGCCAGCACTTTGGCCCATGCGCGGATTTTCTTTAAAGATATGGCCCATCTCTTGGGGATTGTTGCACCGTGATGCCCACCAGCCCATTTTACCAAGCCCTGTTGGGTGGCGTTGCCTTTTGCACGGCTTTGGGTTTAGCAGGCGGGTTGCTCACCCAACTATCGCCTTGGTATTACGCATTGCGCCAACCGACGTGGAAACCGCCTGACTGGGCCTTTGGTCCGGTGTGGACGACGATTTTTATCTGCCTGAGTTTTGCAATTGCCTATGCTTGGGATGCTGGCAATGCTGCGCAGCGCAATGCGATTTTGGTGGCAGTCGGGTTAAACGGGCTATTGAATGTCATGTGGAGTTTGCTTTTCTTCACTCTGCATCGCCCCGCGCTTGCATTTGCAGAACTCACGATATTCTGGTTGAGCATTGTGGGTCTCATTTATGTTTTGGGTGGTGTTTCACAAAAATCGCTTTTCTTGCTGCTGCCTTATATTTTGTGGGTCACAACGGCTGGTGTTCTCAACTTCCAGATTGTGAAGTTGAACCCATGATATGGCTTGAAGAGTTCATCGGGTCTGGTGCTATCACCCTGATCATCCTGGCGATCTTAGCTGGTGAAACCTTGGCCTACATGTTCTATTTTAAACGGATGCGCCCTATGCTCCCCACACTGGCGGCGGGTGCTTGCCTTGTGTTGGCGTTGCGCACGGCACTGCTGCATCATAGCACAATTGAGCTTGCCGTATTTTTAGCACTTGGATTTATCTTTCATATCTTGGAGGTTTGGCAATGGTTGCAAAAATCAAAAACCCAGCCACAATAAC
>JAYWAB010000088.1:0-7663 GCA_043782835.1 Aestuariivirga sp. | reverse complement strand
GCTGCGTCATCTCAAAGCCAACTTCGGCTTCAATGCGCCCTTCAAAGCAGACTCGCGTCTCTATGATCGCAACCTGGGTGGCGGTGGCATTCTTGATGTGGGTGGCTATACAACATCACTGGCGCGCCTGATCGCGGGTGCCAGCATGGGGCAACCCTTTGCTGAGCCGACAAGCCTGAAAGGCGTGGGCATAGTCGGCAAAAGCGGCGTCGATGAAGTGGCTCATGCGCTGCTCACATTCTCCAAAGGGTTCATTGCTGAAATCGCCGTTGCCGTGGCGCGCAACATGGATAACCGCGCCATCATCACGGGCGACAAAGGCACCATTGAATTGCCTGATCCTTGGGTGCCGGGCCGCAATGCCGGACCGTCGGATTCGAGGATCATTGTCACGGTCGATGGAAAGAGCCGCACTGAAGACATCACCAATCCTCATCAACTGTTTTCCTTCGAGGCAGAGCTGGCCAGTCGCGCCATTCTGGGCGGCCACAAGCAGGCCCCGCATCCCGCCATGAGTTGGGCCGACAGCATCGGCAACAATCAGGCGCAGGATCGTTGGCGCGCTGAATTGGGTTACGTCACCTTCAGCGAAGACCCGAAACTCAATCGCTCCTTGCCCGGCGTATTGCCAACGGGCCTCCCTAAAATTCCCCACATTAAGATCGCCGACCTTGACAGGCCGATCAGCCAGTTGGTGATCGGCTGCGATAACAAAGACGATATTGCTTCTGGCGCTTTGGTCTGGGATGCGTGGATGGAAGCCGGCGGCAATGCTTTTGATACCGGCTTTGTCTATGGCGGCGGCCATCATGAAAAAGTGCTCGGCCAGTGGATCGCCAATCGCGGCGTGGCCAAGGATGTGATCACCATCGTTAAAGGCGGCCACACGCCATACTGCACACCGCGCGCCGTTGAGGCGCAACTCGATATTTCGTTGGAGCGTTTGGGCCTCAACCGCGCCCCCATCTACATCATGCACCGCGATAACTTGAATGTGCCCGTGGGCGAATTTGTCGATGCGCTCAATCGCTTGCATAAAGCGGGCCGCATTGGCGCTTTCGGCGGTTCCAACTGGTCGGTGGCGCGGTTCAAAGAGGCTAATGCTTATGCCGCGTCAAAAGGATTGAAGCCCCTCACCATCCTGAACAACAATCTTTCTTTGGCTGTGATGGAAAAGCCCGTCTGGGCGGGTTGCATCACGTCCAACAATGCAGAGACTTTGGCCTTCCTGCGGACAAGCAGGACCACGCATGTGAGTTGGTCATCACAAGCCCGCGGTTATTTCCTGCCGGAGGCTTTGCGCAACCGCCTGCCCGCCGACACCAGCCCCGAAACCTGCTTTGGCAGCACAGCCAATGCCGAACGCCGCAGCAGGGCCGAGAAGCTGGCCAAACAACACGGCGTGTCCACCCACAATATCGCAACAGCTTGGGTTCTGGCCCAAAGCTTCCCGTCTCTGGCGCTGGTCGGCCCCAGAAGCCCGGGCGAGATTGCCTCCACCCTGCCGGGCCTCGCCGTGAAGCTCAGCCCACAAGAAATCGCTTGGCTGAATTTGGAAGCAAAAGACCTATGACTCAGCGCGGCGGCGTTTCAGCAATTGCAGCGCCGTCGCTTCATTGGTGATGAGCACATTGCAGTTCACGAGTTTCAATCCGCCCAGAAGCGCATCCACTTTTTCTGCACCACCCGAAATCATCACCCGGCGCGGCACTTGTTTCAAACGCTCAATCGGCATGGACATGACGCGATCATTGACGGGATGTTTCACCAAGCTGCCATTGGCATCAAAGAAATTATAGAGCAGATCACCCACAGCGCCTTTCTTGATCAAAGACAAGCGCTCGTCATCATTCAGAAATCCAAGTTTGAAGGATGTGGATTGCGCCGCCATCGTGCCCACTGAAAGCAGCGCCAGATCCATCTTGGCGCTGCGATCAATCACATCTTTGAGGCCGCAGCGTTCAATCAAAGCCTCGCGTGTGCGCGGTGAATCAACCAGCGCAGGTGCGGCCAAAAGATAGCAATCGGCCCCCACCGTATTGGCAAACTGCCAGGCAAAATCCGCCGGATTAAAGCGCTTGGCCTGCACAATGCCGCCCAACAGCGAAACAATTTCAACGCCTTTCAATTCACGCCCGGCAAGCGTTTGCAGTGACTCATAAAGTGTTGCCCCCCAGCCGACGCCAAGGCAGATATTATCTTTCAATTGATCCGTCACATACATGCCCGCTGCCGCACCAATCACTTTGTTGACATGCGAGGGTTGCGAAGGTTCGGGAACAACGATCGCATCGTTCAAACCGAATTCAGCCTTCAGCTCTTTCTCAAGTTCCAAACATTCGGTGATAGGGCCTGTCAGCCAGATGCGCACTTCACGCTGCGCCAAGGCTTCGTTGATATTGCGCACCACAGTCACCCGACCGATGCCGAGCGTGTCGGCAATCTCGCTCTGCGTCAGGCCTTCCACATAATACATCCATGCGATGCGCATGCGGTTTCGCGCAATGCGCCCGGCGGCGCGCTCAGGCCGATCTTGATCTTCTTTTGTTTTACGTGCCACGCGCCCCAACTCCTGCTTCCGGAATTCTGTCTACGCAAACGGAGATGAAAGCGCAATTCTGCATCACAAACTATCCGCACCTAAGCCATATGACGACGCACATCAGACCAGCTTTTGCAGATCACGTTAGCACCTGCCTCTTGCAACATTGGCGCAAGTGCAGGCGTGGCATGGCTGCCGCCCGTAAAACCAATCACCGTCATGCCTGCCGCCAAGGCGCCGCGCACGCCATAGGGCGAATCTTCGATCACCAAACATTTTGCAGGCCCAAAACCACATTGCGCCGCAGCAAATAAAAACAGATCTGGCGCCGGCTTGCCGCGTTTCACCATGGATGAGCTGAAAATATGCGAATCAGGAAAGGAGGCCGCAAGCCTTGTAAGTTCCAAGCTATGGTGAATGCGCTCCAGCGACGAAGATGATGCAACGCACTTTGCCGGCGACAATCTGTTGAGAAATTCAACAATCCCATCTGTCGGCTGCAACTGTTTTTCCATCAGGGACTTGGTCTCACGCCAAATGTCCGGCACTTTTTCCTCCGGCAAGCGAAAGCCCGTGAGCCTGTGGATAAGATCAAGAATGTCCGATTGCTTCATGCCGATGCATCGAGCAAAAACATCAGGGCCAACATCGGCACCATGTTTTGCAAAGACGTTGCGGTAAGCCAAGGCAGAGATCGGCTCGCTGTCGACCAGCACACCATCACAATCGAAGATTACAAGTTCTGGCTTTATCAACATCTCCCCCAAGCTATTCCCTCAGCACTCACGCGGAGCTAATATGGCTGAAGCAAAGGCAGTGCGCCACTGCTTCGCCACTGCAACGATTTGCTGCGCCGCGTCAAAATACGAAACATATTGACATCTCCAAATACAAATGTTCTTAATTGCGGACAAGTAAGAAAGACTCAAAAACAAGCGACAGCTCAAGATCGCAAAAAGTCTTTCAAGGGGTTGGGAGTTTGAAATGCCACTTTGGCAAATGATTTTGTTGGCCTGGGTCGTGCTGTGGGCGCTGCAGTCCGTCGGCGTTTGGTATCAAATGCGCCGCTATCGCGAGCAGCTGCATTCCCTTCAAACAGAATACACATCTGGCTATGTTGGCACGGGCTATAGCCCAAGGCGCCTTGCGCGCGGTGCCATCGTGATGATTGTGACCAACGGCGATCTCACCATCAAGAAATTCATGCTGATGCGCGGGGTGACGTTTCTCGCCCCCTTCCGACGACTCAATGAATATGAGGGTCTCAGTTTCGAACAGCTCAGCCAGAAGCTGGCCGATGAACCCAAAAAATCAAGCCTGAAGGCGGCGGCGGAAAACGCCATAGCACAAATTCAACGGGTCAAAAAAGATCGCGAGTCCCCCAAAAAAGAGGGCTCCGAAATGGCGCATGCGTAACTGCGTCCAATTAAGCAAAGTGCCAATGATGGGAGAAAACGATGGCAATACTACACATGGTGACGCAGTTTCATGATGCCCTCCAGCATCTGCCGACTGCCGCTCACATAACACTCAACCACTTGGGCCACGCGGCTCAGCTGGGCAATGGCCATGAAGGCCGCGTTATTTTGGTGGATAACGTAATTTCACCAGAAGATTTCAAGAAAAAAGTAGATGCGCTCGCTGGAGCGGACAAAGAAACCAAGTTGGGCTGGCTAGCCAATGCCGCAAAATATTTCATCGGCATGTTCCAAAAAGGCGGCGAAGTTTTCGTAGGCTTCGTCACTGGCATCGTCCCAACACTGGTGGTTCTGATGACTGCATTCTATGCGATCACAGGTCTCATCGGTGAAGACCGCGTAACCGGTCTGGCCCGCTGGGCCGGAAAGACCTTCTGGACCCGCTACACCTTATTGCCGCTGATATCGGTCTTCTTCCTGACCAACCCGATGGCTTATACCTTCGGATCATTCCTCGAAGAAAAGCACAAACCCGCGTTTTATGATGCGGCTGTGTCATATGTGCATCCGCCCCTGGGCCTCTTCCCACATATCAATCCGGGCGAATATTTCGTCTGGGGTGGCGTGCTGGTGGCTCTTCTTGAGCTTGAGAAGAACGGTAAGGTGGCTTCTGGCTATCACATCCAAGTGGCACTTTGGTACGCCATCGTCGGCATGGTTGTGATCCTGCTGAAAGGCATTGTTACTGAACGCCTCACCTTGCTTCTGGCACGTCGCCAGGGCGTTGATCTTGACGCATAAGGGAGAACAGTAATCATGGCAAAACAAGCATATAAAGCCGTAAAGGTCTCCCGTGGCCGCAATGGCTGGGGTGGCCCACTGGTCATCCTGCCCACCGACCAGCGCGACAAGATTGTCTCAGTTACCGGCGGTGGCATCCACCCCGTGGCCAAGCGCCTTGCTGAGCTGACGGGTGGCATTGCCGTTGACGGGTTCAAAACCCCGCCACTGGAAAGCGAAATGGCCGCTGTCGTTGTGGATTGCGGTGGCACCGCACGTTGCGGTGTCTATCCTCGCAAACGCATCCCGACGGTGAACCTCACACCCGTCGGCCAAGCCGGCCCCATGGCGCAATTTATCATGGAAGACATCTACGTCTCCGGCGTGGGTGTGGGCAACATGGAAATGGCTGATGGCTCAGCCGTTCCAACTTTGGCAGGTGTTGCAACATCAGCTGGTTCCATGGCAGCAACCGCTGCCGCAGGTGCCAGTGCTACGGCTGCAACTGTCGTGGCTGATACCAGCGATCAAGGTGGCTTGATCAATCTGATCACCACGATTGGCCGCGTCATGGGCCGCGTCGTGGGCATTTTCTTCAATGCCGGCCGCCGCGCCATTGATCAGCTGGTGCGCAACGTTCTGCCCTTCATGGCCTTCGTGACCATGTTGATAGGTTTGATCTTGTACACTGGCATTGGTGACTTATTGGCCCATCCTCTGGGACCACTAGCCAACAATATCTTCGGTTTGCTGGTAATTTCAGCGATCTGCGGATTGCCCTTCCTGTCGCCCATCTTGGGACCAGGCGCGGTGATTGCCCAGGTGATCGGCGTGGCCATTATCGGCCCACAAATCGCCAATGGTACGATTGCTCCGGCCATGGCTCTGCCGGCGCTCTTTGCCTACAACACGCAAGTCGGTTGTGACTTCGTGCCCGTAGGCTTGGCGCTCGGTGAAGCCAAGCCCAAAACCATTGAAATCGGCGTGCCCGCGGTTCTGATCAGCCGCCAATTCATGGGCCCCGTATCTGTTGTTTTGGCTTATTTGGTCAGCCTCGTCGTATTGTAAGCGCGTTGAAAGCCGCCCGGGCACACCCCACAGGCCCGGGCGGCCAATTCATTTCGAACAGGATTGCCCAATGTTTCTGAAAACGCAAATCACTGCAATCGGCCCCGACGTGGCAGATTTGATTGAGGGTGGCGTTCTTATCCTTTTTGCCGATGGCGCACCGCCTGAACTTGCTGAAGTGTCTGTGCTGCACAAAGTCGCTCATGTTGACAAGGTTCAGCCCAAAGCGGGGGCCACAATCAAGATTGGTGCATTGGAAGCTATGATTACCGCAATGGGTGATTACGCTTGGAATAAGGTGATCGAAATCGGCCACGTAGTCATCAATTTCAACAATGCCGCAGCGACCGAGCGCCCCGGTGAAATTTGCGCCACCGTTTTGGATGGTGCGGCCTTGATGGCCAATTTGAAACCCGGCCAAACCATCAGCATCAGCTAGGCCATGGAACGCAAGATCATAGTTCGCGTACGAGATGGTCTTCACGCAAGACCCGCCACCCGATTTGTGAAATTGGCCAAGAGCTTTGCCTGCGACATTGAAATCACCAAGGGTGCAAAAACCGCCAGCGCCAAGAGTGCTGTGAAACTCATGCTGCTTTCGGTCATGGAAAATGACGAAGTGGTTTTGAAAACCTTGGGCGAGGGCGAAGCCGCGGCACTGGAGCAACTGGTTAATTATTTGCAAGACCCGCAGGCCGGGCTTAATGATGAGGAAGGTCAAGCACCCACCCCAGCAGCGCCAGCAGGTTTAAAAGCGGTCGCCGCATCGGAAGGCATCGGCCTTGGGCCCGTCTTCGCCTATTTTCCAGAGCCGATCACGCCCGACAATCGCGTCATTGCGCCCGTCGACCAGACGGAAGAAGTTCACAAGTTGAATGTTGCCGTTGTCACCGTGCGCCAGCGCATGAAGCATGGTGCTGAGGATGCATCGCTCTCAACCGCCGACCGCGCCATCATCACCGCCCTGTCCGAAATCGCCGCCGACGAAGCCATGCTGGGTGAAATGGCCGAAGCCATCGCGGGCGGGGCTTCGGCGCTGAATGCCGTGCTGCATATTTCGGCAAAAACCGCAGACGAATTCTCCAAAATGGGCGACACCTATCTCAAAGCCCGCGCCGATGATATCCGCTCGGTCGGCCGCCAAATCGCCTTGGCAGTGCAGGGCAAGGTCGACACCGACCTGGGCACCATCCCCGCGGGCTCAATCATTGTGGCAGATGATGTCGGCGCATTTGAATTCACCCGCGCCCCCTTGAAGAAGATCGCAGGCCTGGTCTGCGCAAAGGGATCAACAACTTCACATATCGCCATCATCGCCCGCACCCATGGCATTCCGGCCATTCTTGGATTGGGCGAAGGGATTGAAAAAGTCCGTCACGCCATATTCCTCGCCATGGATGGCAAGTCCGGGCAAATGATTCCAGAACCTGATGCAGCCACCAAAGCTGAATATGAACAACGCCAAAAACAGGCCCAAGGCGAACGCGAAGCCTTGAAGGCCTATCTCAAATTTGAACCCGTCAGCAAAGACGGAACCAAAATCGAAGTGGCCGCCAACATCGGCTCAGCCGATGAGATTGATGTGGCTTTGGCCGCCGGAGCCATGGGTGTGGGCCTGTTCCGCACCGAGCTGCTCTATATGCAACACCGCGAATTGCCTTCGGAAGATGTGCAGTTTGAAATCTATTCAAAAATTGCCAGGGCCTTCAAGCCGCATTCTGTCATTGTGCGCACGCTGGATATAGGTGGTGACAAGCCTGTGGCGGGCATTGAATTCCCCCATGAAGAAAACCCCTTCTTGGGCTGGCGCGGGGTTCGCATGTGCCTCGACAGGCCGGATGTGTTAAAGCCGCAG
>JAYWAB010000087.1:0-2278 GCA_043782835.1 Aestuariivirga sp. | reverse complement strand
GCACGCGGCCTGCGGCTGGATGGCTACCGCAGTGAGTTGCGTGCTGAAGGAAACATATTGCCGGATCAGTTGCAATTCATGAAGCAAATCGGATTTGATTCTTTTCTGGTCACTGATCGTTTCCCGTTGCAAGCATGGCAAGCGGCAGCGCAACAGATGTCATTGTCCTATCAACGCGGATTGGTGCGCCCGGCACAGGAAACAGAAGTGTGGTCAACCCGTCATCAGGGCTTTGCGGCTTGGGAAGAGCAGCCCCATGCCGGTTAATCAGAACGAGATTCTCGAAGCTTATGCCGGCCTTGAGGGGCGCGATTTAATCCGCGCCTTTGCGCGGGATTTCAGAGGGCGCATTGCGCTGCTCTCGTCGTTTGGCGCTGAGTCCTCTGTGCTTTTGCACATGATGTCAGAAGTGGACCGGGAAATCCCGGTGATCTTCCTTGATACCCAGAAGTTGTTCCCTGAAACCATCGCCTACCGCGACAGGCTGGTGCGCGAGTTGGGTTTGCGCGATGTGCGGGTGACCTTGCCCAATGTTGCCGATTTGGAACTGGAAGACCCGGCCGGTTCGCTTCATCTTTCCAATCCTGATCGTTGCTGCCATATCCGCAAAACCTTGCCGATGGAAAAAGCCTTCAAGGGTTTTGATGTGATGATATCAGGGCGCAAGCGCTTTCACGGCGCGGCGCGGGCAGATCTCAAGCCAATTGCCTTTGATGAAAGCCGCATCAAGATTGAGCCACTGGCTGCCTTCACGGCTCTCGATTTGCAGAGCTACATGGTGCGCCACGCCTTGCCTTCACATCCCTTGAAACTTGAAGGTTATCATTCCATCGGTTGCGCGCCGCTCACTTGCACATCCAAGGCGGGCAGTGCTGATAATCCGCGCGCTGGCCGATGGATGGGGCAAGAGAAGATTGAGTGCGGCATTCACTTCACAGCCAATGGCAAGATCATCCGCACGGCGGTGCGGGGAGAACGGCAGCTCGAAACGGCAGACGCTTAATTCACAACCAAGACAATACCAGGAGGCCATCCATGGCAGCTGCCTTGCACATCAAGCCCAATTCCAATCCGCGCCGCTCTATAGTGAAGGCCGTGAGCTGGCGCGTCCTGGGCTCACTCGACACTGCCTTTTGGGGCTGGTTCTTCACCGGCTCACTCAAGATTGCCGGCTCCATCGCCACCTTTGAGGTGGTTACAAAGATTGCACTTTATTATTTCCATGAGCGCGCCTGGGCCCTCAGCCGCTTTGGCTTGCGCCACTATGAAGAAGAGCCCACCGCCACTTCAGTGCCCTGAATTTCAGGCGATGCCGTTAAAGTCCATCACCAAGACCACGAGGCCGGATAGCAGCAAGAACAGCGCGAGGCCGTTTGCCCGTGTAGTTGATTGGCCGGCTTTAATTTGAGCGGTGCGGGCTGCCTGCCAATAGAGCGCTGAACCTGCTAACAGAATGGCAAGTTCCAATCCCGCCGCCGCGTAGGGATAGCGCCAAAGACCCAGACCCAAAGCGGGCAAGGCGGTCACACCAGGAATAAGAACCAAATCTGCGCGGTGGACAATCACGTCCAACAACTAATGTGACGCCACAACCAAAGCGGCAACCCATCCCACTGATTTTCCCCAGCGCCGCGCGCAGGCATAACCGAATATCCCAGCGAGGAAGATGAAGCCGGGAATACTGTGGGTATAGGTGGCATGAATGATGCCATCACCATAGGGCCGCGTTGCATCGGGCGCCTTTTCAATGGTTTCAATGTTGGCCAGAAACAGTGGCACGAAGATGATGTCGAGCCAGACGGTTGCCAGCATCAACACCCATAGGTGGCATTCCGGGCGTTTTGCCTTTACCGCAGCGGCTAACCCAAAGTGGCCGGTGATCATGCCGTTACTCCTTGGGCCACGGCAAGCGGCGGTCAAAATATCCCGCTACAATCACAAAAAGAATAACACCTAAAACGAATTGCACCGCACCATTCTCCTTGTTCTTATCCGTGGTTGACGGCCATTGCCTGTTTCAAATCGCCAATCAGGTCTTCAACATCTTCCAGGCCCACTGAAAGGCGCAGACAGCCATCGGTAATGCCCATCAGCGCGCGCGCCTCTGGCCCGATGTTCTTGTGCGTGGTTGTTGCAGGATGCGTGATCAGAGATTTTGAATCGCCTAGATTGTTGGAGATGTCGATGATCTTCAAACGGCGCAGCACATTAAAGGCCTGCTCTTTTCCACCTTTCACGTCAAAGGAAACCATGGTGCCACCAAGCTTCATTTGCTTGC
>JAYWAB010000086.1:0-9374 GCA_043782835.1 Aestuariivirga sp. | reverse complement strand
TCTGCGTTTGCTGCCTTTTGCGTTTGGGCGGCTTCGTCACCCTTTGTTGAACCTTGAATTTCACGAATGGAGTGCATCATGGAAGACACTGAAAAGACGATCGAAGTCAAAGCCCCGCGTGATGAACGCGTTGGCGCTTTGGCCTATTTGATTTGGGAGCGCGATGGCCGCCCCGAGGGCAAGGCGGAGGAGCATTGGCTTCTGGCTTGCTCGATCATCGATGCGCAAGATCAGGGCATTGAGCTCGATGACTTGCCGCCTTGGCTTTCGCGCACCGAAATTATGCCGACTGCCGAAAAACTTTCGCAGCCCAAGGCCACAGTTGAAAAGCTGATGCACCATCCGCGGCATAAGTCGGCGGCCTGAAGGCACTTCGCGTGAGATAAAACAGCCGACTGCTGATGTGCTGTCGGCTGTGGTTGAGAATTATGCAGCTGCCGGCGCAAACTTCATGGCCACGCCGTTCATGCAATAGCGCAGGCCTGTGGGCTTTGGGCCGTCTTCGAAGACATGGCCTAAGTGCCCGCCGCAACGGCGGCAGTGAACTTCGGTGCGTTGCATCAACAACAGACCATCCACCTTGGTGCCAATGGCACCCGGCAAGTGATCATAAAAGCTGGGCCAGCCGGTGCCGCTTTCGTATTTTGTGGCTGAGTCATAGAGCGCCAAATCACAACCCGCGCAGTTGAACATGCCAGTACGGTGTTCTTTCACCAAGGGCGAAGTGCCCGGCCGTTCTGTGGCTTCATGGCGCAAGGTTTCAAAGGCGTCCGGCGCGAGCAAGGCCTTCCATTCGGCATCCGTCTTGGTCACTTCAAAAACCTCTGCTGGCGTGGTGGCGGCTCTGGACCAGCCTGCGCCCAGCCCTAAGGCGGCGAGGGAAAATCCAGTTTTCTTCAATGAGTCTCTGCGGGTCATGGGGGAGTTCCTTTCGTGTGACAGATTTAAGCCTCTGCGTGGCGCAATACCACTCACGAAACCGGCCGATTTTTCAAAGAATTGTGAGGTCTCGGCAAGGCTTTGTGATGGCCTTGTGGCGGCTTGCTCTTAAACGGCCATTAACCATGGCGTTCTATCAGAGGTTGGGGCGGTTGGCCTGCTTTTTCAAGTCTCGGCCGCGAGTAAACAAGGTTCAAAAGTGCGTAACAGCGAATTCAGATTAACTGCTTGGGTTTGGCGGCTCTTTATCTGGTTTGGCGTGTTGTTGACGGCCCTTTCTGGAATGTTCGGCACCGCACAGGCAACGGTTACCGTCACCCCCACCACAAATGCCGCGACTTTGGCCGCCGCCATTTCGGCTGGCAATGCGGGCATCACGGTTGTTGGCACACCGGTTTTGGCCAATGGCGCCTCCGCCACTTCGGCTGGCGTGGCTGGCACTTTCACCACAGCCGGATCTAACCTCGGCATCACCGGCGGCATCATTCTGAGCACGGGGCAGGTTTCCCAGATCCCCGGCGTGCCCAGCACCAATCTTGGCGCAGCCAACCCCAATGCTTCGAATGGTAGTGCTGTCACCAACGGTGGTGCGCTCGGGTCTGCCACCGCAGAGTTTGACATTGTGAATTTCACGTTTTCATTCATCCCCAAGCCCGGCGTGAACCGCATGTCGATCGCCAGTGTTTTTGCCTCGGAAGAATACAATCTCTATTCCGTCCCACCTGTCACCTATAGCGATAACTTTTCGATGATCGTGAATGGCGGCGCTTATACCAACACCAATATTGCTACCATCCCCGGAACGGCCATTGGCACTGACATTTCAACTGTCAGCAACTATGCCAATTCTGGCTATTACCGCGACAACTCGGTGGCCACACCGCCCATTCCAGATATTGCATTTAATGGGGCCACCAATGTTTTCATCAATGCCTTTAACGTGGTTCCGGGCACGACCTATACGATTACCATTCACATCGCCGACGTTGCTGACTATGGCTATGACTCGGCAGCGTTTATTTCAACTTCGACAGTTCTGAACAATCCGCCTGCCCTTGATCTTTCGGCGGCGCTCATCGGCACCGGTTACACCGCGACATGGGCCGAAGGCAATGCGCCTGTAGCAATTGCTGCTGCAGATGCCAAGATTTCAGACGACGGCACGACGATCTCATCGGCCACGCTCACGGTAAACAGCGCTTTGGCAACTGACCTGCTCAGCGTGATCGGCACCCTGCCCGCTGGCATCACTGCATCGGCCTATAATGCAGGCACGGGGGCAATCACGCTCACCGGCGTTGCGACTTTGGCGCAATATCAAACAGCACTTGCCCAAATTGGTTATTCCAGCACAGCGCCTAACCCGGCTGGCCCTGCAAAGACGATCAATGTCATCATCAATGATGGCGTGGACAATTCCAATACTGCCGTGGCGACAATCAATATGGCGGCGATGAGCATCACTAAGGCGGCCAGTGCACCCACTGTCAACAAGGGCACGAACATAACGCTGACCGACGCAGGCGACACAATCGCCTATACCTATACTGTGACCAACACAGGCACTTTGGCGCTCACTACTGTTGCGCCTTTGGACACCGGCCCCAAGTTTAACGGCATTGCTGGAACAGGCACGATGAGTGCATTTGCGCCAGCGACTGCCAACATTGCCATTGGCGCCACAGCCACGTTTACGGCGACTTATACGATGTCCGCAGCTGATGTGATCAACGGTGCAGGCATCTCCAATGGTGTTTCCAACACAGCCAAGGCTACGGGCAAGGAACCTGGCGGTGCGACAGTCACCTCATCCAACGCCACAGCAAATACCACAATCAGCACAGTGGCTGGCATGAGTGTGACCAAGACAGCCAGCGTGCCCACCATTGCGGCGGGCAGCAACGCGACATTGACGGATGCTGGCGATACAATCACATTTACTTATGTTGTTAAGAATGTGGGCAGTGTGGCTTTGACAGCGGTTGCGCCCTCGGACGCGGGACCGAAGTTCAATGGCATTGCAGGGACCAATGTGCTCAGTGCCTTTGCGCCCGTTTCAGTGGCGGCGCTTGCCGTTGGTGCATCGACAAGTTTTACCGCAACCTACGTGCTCTCGTTGACAGATGTCAAAAATGCGGTGGGCATTGTTGGGGGTGTTACTAACACAGCATCTGCTACTGCCAAGAATGGTGCTGCGACTGTGATAGCAGCAAATGCCATCGCATCAACCACCATTCCCGCCGTTCCGGGCCTCACCATTGCTAAAACTTATGTGCTGACCGATAATGTGGGCGGCACTGCGGGCAAAGCCGATTTGAATGAGACGATCACTTACACTTATGTCATCACCAACAATGGCAATGTGCCGATGAGCAACGTGAGCGTAAACGATATGCATGGTACGCCAGCGATTTTGGTCTCACTCGGTGCTGGCGGCATCACAACAGAAACTTTGACCACGCCGGGGCCTTATGGCGCGGCTGCCTCATCTGACACCACCGCCAATGATGGCATATGGACCACGCTGGCACCGGGTGCCACCGTCACCTTCAAGTGGGTGCATAGTGTGACACAGGCAGAGTTTGACCACGGTTAGAGTGTCACGCGATGGCCGGACATAGCGGCTCCGGCATTGCGTGGCAGTTTCAGGAAGGCGGGGATGGCGAGTAGCCCGCCTGCTGCCAGCAAAATAAAGGCCAAGGCGAAATCATGTTGATCCAAGGCTAGCGTTCCTCTGAACCATTGCGAGGTTTCCAGAATTATCGCAGCAATGGCCACACCCATAGCGATCGAAACCTGCTGAACCACAGTATAAAGCCCATTGGCGCGGGCAATGTCTTCATTATGGACATCAGCATAGGCGATGGAATTCAGCGCGGTAAATTGCAGTGAACGTGTCAACCCACCGAAAACCAAAACAACGTAGATCACCAGCAAGGGTGTCACGGCGGTAAACAACCCCATGGCCGCCATCAGGGCGCAAGAAATCACGCCATTGGCGAGAAGCAATTGCCTATAGCCAAACTGCCTCAACATGCGCACCGCCAAAAACTTCATGCCGATGGCACCGAAGGCATTGGCACAGGTGATCAGGCCAGATTGAAAAGGCGTGGCGTTAAAGCAGAGTTGCAACAGCAAAGGCAGAAGGAATGGAATGGCCCCTGCCGCTGTGCGATAAAAAAAGCCGGCAGAGAGCGAGACACGCAAAGTTTCCACATTGATCAAACGCAGATCAAGGATCGGGTGTTCAATGCGTTTGGCGTGTTGCACATAGGCATAGATCATCAATGCGCCGATCAGCACAAAGCCGATGGTTTCCAAGGGGTTTAGCAAATCACGGCCCGCAACGCTGAAGCCAAAAACAATGAGCGACAGGCCAAGCCCGGAGAGAAGAAAGCCCTTCACATCCAGGGGGCGGCGTTCGACCTCGGCAAATGTTGGCATGAAAACGGTGGCCAAAATCAGACCCAAAATGCCGATTGGCAGGTTCATCCAGAAAATCCATTGCCAAGAGAAAAAAGTTGTGATGAAGCCCCCGATGGGTGGGCCGACCAAAGGGCCGATCAGCGCTGGCACCGTCAGCCACGCCAAGGCCCCGACCAGTTCGGCTTTGGGGACTGAACGCAGAATGATGGTACGCCCGACAGGCACCATCATGGCACCGCCTAGGCCTTGCACCGCGCGGGCGATGACCAGATGGGTGAGGCTCGGTGCCCAGCCGCAAGCCAGCGAAGAGAGCGTGAAGACGGCAATCGCCAGGCGAAACACCAGCTTTGCGCCGAAGCGATCTGAAATCCATGATGAGATCGGCAAGAAGACCGTCAAGCTCAACAGATAAGTTGTGAAGGCGAGCTTCAGCGCCACCGGGCTGGTGCCCAGATCCTGCGCCATGGCGGGCAGCGCTGTGGCAATGACGGTTGAGTCCATGTTTTCCATGAACAAAGCAGAAGCGACCACGAGGGGGAGGATGCGGCTGGAAGAACCCATGGCGGGGGTGTAGCATGGTGGCATAACCTCGTACCTGATATTTCTGCAATACTGGCTTTCTTGCCCTGCGCGACGGAAAACAAATGGTACAAAACATAGGCCCCGGAGACATCATCGTCATTGGCGCTGGACCGGTGGGTCTTTCGGCTGCCATAGAACTGAAGCGCCGTGGTTTTGCGCCGCGCATCATAGATGCCAATGACGGGCCCAATCTGCATTCGCGCGCCATGGCGATCAACCCGCGCACGCTTGACTTGCTCGGTCCATCAGGTGTCACCGATGCGCTGTTGGCCAAGGGTGTTCATGCTAGGCGGCTTGTCATCCGCCGCAATGAAAAAGTGTTGGGGCGGATTGACCTTTCCACAATTCCTCACAAATACAATTTTCTGATGATCCTCTCACAGCACGAGACAGAGCAGCTGCTGGAGCGCTGTCTTTTGGAACTCGGCATCAAGGTTGAGCGCAATCTGGCGTTGCTCACTTGCGAAGGAACCGGTACGCCATTGCTCACCCTTTCCAATGGCGAGAAAGTCCGCCCCAAATTCGTGATCGGTGCAGATGGCGCACATTCTGTGGTACGCAAGGCCTTGGGCATCAGTTTTCCGGGCGAGACTGACGAGGACGCCTTTGGCTTGGCTGATGTGGCGCTGAAGGATTGGCCCTTTGATTTCGAGACCGTCGTGCTGACCATCATGGACAATCACTTGGCACCTTTCCTGCCGCTGGCGGAAAACTATGGCCGCTTTGTTTCCACCCTGCCCGATTGTTTGAACCATTTGCCGCAGGATGCAAAGGTGACAAAGGTTGAATGGGATACCGATTTCAGGATCAGCTACCGCCAAGCCGAAACCTATCAGCGCGGCCAAGTGTTTATCATTGGAGATGCCGCCCATATTCATTCGCCGGTGGGCGGGCGCGGCATGAACCTTGGCATTGAGGATGCGTGCTGGCTGGCGTGGCTAATTGAACAGGGCCGTGAGGGCGAATTCACCAGCCTGCGCCACCAGATTGGGGCTGATGTGTTGAGCGTCACCCACCGCTTCACGGCCTTCGCCAAAGCACGGGGCCCGTTGCAAGACATTGTGATCAAACTGGCCCTGCCTGTGCTTTCACATTCGGTTTTCCTGCAAAAACGCATGTTCCAAAATCTGACAGCACTGAACACGCCAGCTCCGCCTTGGCTTTGACCTTTCCCGGCCAAGCGCCCATAAAGGGCAAATCATGATCAATCGCTTTTTCGGTTGGCTGGAAAGACGCGTTGATTCTTTCCCTGCCTCTGCCCCTGCTATGCCCCAGGCCTCCACCTGGGGTTTTATTCGCTTCTATTCGCGGCCTTTCTTGCCGTTGATTGCGGCTGGACTTCTGTTGTCGGTGACCATCGCCGTCATTGAAGTGCGCATTTTCGCCGATGTCGGCAAGCTGGTCGACATGTTGGGTGCCGCTAATCCCGCAACTTTCTTTGCCGACCACGGATCAGAGTTGATGATTTATGCCGCCTTGGCGTTGCTCATCCAACCTAGCCTCGCGATGATCGGGGACTCTGTTGAAAACCAAGGCCTGCGCGGCAATTTCGCCATGCGCATTCGATGGTTGTCGCATCGTTACATGCTGCGCCAGTCGATGGTTTTCTTTGAAAACGAATTTGCGGGCCGCATTGCCACCAAGGTGATGCAGGCTGCCCTTGGTGTACGCGATGTGGTGATGAAACTGACACAAGTGATTTCCTATGTCGTTGCATTCGTGTTTACAACACTTGGCTCCTTCACCGCCTATGACCTGCGCCTCGCCATCCCCATGCTGGTGTGGCTGGTGCTCTATGCTGTCACCACACGCCATTTCGTGCCGCAGATGGGCAAGCTCTCCGAGAGACAGGCCGATATGCGCTCGCTGGTGACCGGCCGCGTTGTGGACACTTACACCAACATGCCCACAGTAAAACTCTTTGCCCATGCCTCGCGCGAAGATGACTACGCCAAGGAAGGCATGGGCTGGATGTTGCAATCAGTTTACGACTCGATGCGTGTTGCCACACGGATGAACATTGCGCTCAACGCCTTGAACGGCGGTGTGCTCACGGCCACTGCGGCCATTGCAATTTGGCTTTGGTCGAAGGGTGCCATCACTGTGGGTGCCATCGCCTTTTCTGTTGGACTCGTTTACCGCATGTTGGGCATGGCCCACTGGGTTCTGTGGGAAGTGGCGGGGCTTTTCGAAGATTTCGGGGTTGTCAAAGATGGCGTGGATGTGATCGCCCGCCCCTACACCGTTGTTGATCTGCCAAAAGCGTCGGCGCTGAAGATCACGAAGGGTGAAATCAATTACAGCGACATTCATTTCAACTATGGCAAGTCCGTGGAGGAAGGCCGCGAAGTTGTGGCGGGACTCTCTTTGAATATCCTGCCAGGTGAAAAGGTTGGCCTTGTGGGCCGCTCAGGGGCTGGCAAAACCACCCTCACCAATTTGCTTCTGCGCTTTTGCGATTTAAGTTCGGGGTCTATCACCATCGATGGCCAGAATATCGCAAACGTCACGCAGGAGTCACTGCGCGCATCCATCGGTGTAGTGACGCAAGATACCTCCCTGCTGCATCGCTCGGTGCGTGACAATATCCGCTACAGCAGGCCCGATGCCACGCAAGCGGACATCGACGATGCCGCGCAGCAGGCCCATGCCGCTGAATTCATCGCCAATCTGCGCGACCTCAATGGGCGCATTGGCATGGATGCCCATGTGGGTGAACGCGGTGTGAAACTCTCCGGCGGCCAGCGCCAGCGCGTGGCGATTGCCCGCGTGTTGCTCAAAAATGCGCCGATCTTGATTTTGGATGAGGCTACCTCTGCACTGGATAGCGAAGTTGAGGCCGCCATTCAGGAGAACCTCAATCTGCTGATGCAAGGCAAAACCGTCATCGCCGTGGCGCATCGTTTGAGCACGATTGCGGCGATGGACAGGCTTGTGGTGATGGACAAGGGTCGCGTCGTCGAAGAAGGCACGCATGCTGAATTGGTCAAGAAAAAGGGCGGAATATATGCAAGCCTGTGGGCCAGGCAGTCCGGCGGGTTCCTCATTCCTGAAGACATCAAAAAACTGGAAGCGGCGGAGTGATGCCTCTATCTCCTGTTGAAGGAACGGGAGAAGACACCTACTTCACCGCCACAATGAACAGCCGCGGAAACCGCAACAGCACCATGCCATCAGCTTGCACTGGATAGGCCTTGGTCAGCGCAGCTTCATAACGCGCCAGATAGTCGGCTTGTTCTTCAGCACTCAGCGGATCCAGAAAGGGCCTGAGGCCCGTGCCCTTCAGCCACTCGATAATCCCTGCCACACCCATGAGTGGGTGATTGTAAATCGTGTGCCAGATGTCGAGGCGTGTGCACAAGGGTTTGAGCGCCGCGTAATAGGCAGCGGGCGCAGGCAAAACATCGCGTGCCCCCGAAGCCGCCTGCAATTTATCAGCATACGGAGCATCTTGCCCTGCCCCAATCATCGCCACATGCGAGGGCTCACCCAGATTGTCAGGCATCTGCACGGCGAGAACGCCGCCAGTTTTCAAGACAGTGAGAAGCCGCTGCAACACCTTCAAATGCCACGGCACCCATTGAAAGGTCGCGTTGGAAAACAAGACATTCGCTTCCGCTGGCACCTGCCACTGCGCCAGATCAGCCAAGGCAAACTCAACTTGCGGCAAAGTCTTTCGGGCCTTGGCCAACATTTCCGGCGAATTATCAATGCCAACAATCCGCGCCTGCGAAAAAGCCTCAACCAACAACGCGGTGGAATTCCCCGGCCCGCAGCCGAGATCATAAACCAGCTTGGCTTCTTTCAGCGGCACTTGCGCCAGCAAATCCCGCGCTGGCCTGGTGCGTTCATCGGCGAATTTCAGATATTGCGCTGGGTTCCAATCAGCCATGAAGGCGTGTCACATCACCACCACGCGTGTGCCCAGTTTCACCCGGTCATAAAGCCAGATCACGTCGGCGTTAAACATGGCGAAGCAGCCAGCGGTGGATTTAGTGCCGATATGCTCGGGCACATCCGTGCCGTGGATGCGGTAACTGGTATCGGCGTTGTTGGCGAAGAGATAGATGGCGCGGGCCCCCATCGGGTTTTTCAAACCGCCGGGCATGCCTTTGATATATTGAATGAGATCTGGCCGCCGTTTCAAATGATCCGGAGTAGGAGTCCAGATCGGCCATTTCTCCATGCGGCCCACCTGAGTCTCTCCCTTCCAGTCGCCATATTTGCCAGTGCCGATACCAAAGCGAATGGCTTTGCCATTGGTGATCACCAGATAAAGCCAATGGCGGGAGGTATTGACGACGATTGTGCCGGGTGCTGCTTGCAAAGGCGCATCCACCACCTGCTTGCGAAAGGTGTATTCCACCTTCTGGTCATCATCATCATGAACCTCAAAGGGTTCACCGGGCACCAGTTTGGCATGGGCA